>NZ_JBFODQ010000093.1:0-20326 GCF_040908355.1 Aeromonas sp. R2-2
ACCATCGGCCACGTTGACCACGGTAAAACCACCCTGACTGCAGCTATCACCAACGTGCTGGCCAAGCACTTCGGTGGTAAAGCTTTCGCCTTCGACCAGATCGACAAGGCACCGGAAGAGCGTGAGCGTGGTATCACCATCAACACCTCCCACGTAGAATACGACACCGCTACCCGTCACTACGCCCACGTAGATTGCCCGGGTCACGCCGACTACGTTAAAAACATGATCACCGGTGCTGCCCAGATGGACGGCGCGATCCTGGTAGTAGCAGCGACTGACGGCCCGATGCCGCAGACTCGTGAGCACATCCTGCTGGGTCGTCAGGTAGGCGTTCCGTACATCATCGTGTTCATGAACAAGTGTGACATGGTAGATGACGAAGAGCTGCTGGAACTGGTCGAGATGGAAGTTCGTGAACTGCTGTCCGAGTACGACTTCCCGGGTGATGACCTGCCGGTAGTTCGTGGTTCTGCACTGAAAGCGCTGGAAGGCGAAGCTCAGTGGGAAGAGAAGATCCTGGAACTGGCTGGCCACCTGGACAGCTACATTCCGGAGCCGGAGCGTGCGATTGACCAGCCGTTCCTGATGCCGATCGAAGACGTATTCTCTATCGCTGGCCGTGGTACTGTAGTTACCGGTCGTGTAGAGCGCGGTATCGTTAAAGTAGGTGAGACCGTAGAAATCGTTGGTATCAAAGATACCGTTTCTACCACCTGTACCGGTGTTGAAATGTTCCGTAAGCTGCTGGACGAAGGTCGTGCAGGCGAGAACATCGGCGCGCTGCTGCGTGGTGTTAAGCGTGAAGACGTAGAGCGTGGTCAGGTACTGGCCAAGCCGGGTTCTATCAAGCCGCACACCAAGTTCGAATCTGAAGTGTACGTACTGTCCAAAGAAGAAGGTGGTCGTCATACCCCGTTCTTCAAAGGCTACCGTCCGCAGTTCTACTTCCGTACTACCGACGTGACCGGTACCATCGAACTGCCGGAAGGCGTAGAGATGGTAATGCCGGGCGACAACATCAAGATGGTTGTTACCCTGATTGCGCCGATCGCGATGGACGACGGCCTGCGTTTCGCTATCCGTGAAGGTGGCCGTACCGTAGGTGCTGGTGTTGTAGCTAAAGTTATCGCTTAATCTTTGGCTTACATAAATAAAGCAAAGCCCCTATAATAGGGGCTTTCTTGTGTAGGGGCGTAGTTCGAATTGGTAGAACAGCGGTCTCCAAAACCGATGGTTGCGGGTTCGAGTCCTGCCGCCCCTGCCATATACCTCGTCTCGTACGGGGCTTTTGTGTCTTTGGTTACGTCAGATACAGGTGGGTTGTATGAGTGTTAGTTCTGAGAGCCAGGGCGGAAGCAAGGATACCCTGCTTTGGGGCCTGGTTTTCATTATCCTGGCGGCCGCTGTAGTGGGTAATTACCTGCTCAACGATGTTGTCGCTGCCGTCCGCGCCCTGGGTGTGGTCGTTGTCATTGCTGCTGCCGGTGCAGTAGCCCTGCAAACCACCAAGGGAAAGGCAACACTGGCATTCGCCCGTGAGTCTCGCCTGGAAGTCCGCAAGGTCGTATGGCCGACCCGTCAGGAAGCCATTCAGACAACCCTGATTGTGCTGGCGGTGACCGCCGTGATGGGGCTGCTGCTGTTCGTTCTGGACGGTGCCTTGGTCTGGTTGGTCAACCTGATTACCGGTGTGTAAGGATAAGCCATGACTGAACAACGTGAACAACGTATGAGATGGTATGTCGTGCAGGCTTTTTCCGGCTATGAAGGCCGTGTAGCCAAGTCCCTGCGCGAACATATCAAGATGCATGGCATGGAAGACATGTTCGGTGAAGTACTGGTCCCGACCGAAGAAGTGGTCGAGATGCGTGCTGGCCAGAAGCGCAAGAGTGAGCGCAAGTTTTTCCCGGGTTATGTCCTGGTCCAGATGATCATGGATGAAACCACATGGCACCTGGTGCGTAACGTACCGCGTGTAATGGGCTTCATCGGCGGTACTTCCGACCGTCCGGCACCGATCTCCGACAAAGAGGCCGATGCCATCCTGAACCGTCTGCAGGATGCCCACGACAAGCCGCGTCCGAAAACCCTGTTTGAACCGGGTGAAATGGTGCGGGTTGCCGATGGTCCGTTTGCCGACTTCAACGGTACCGTTGAAGAGGTAGATTATGAGAAGAGCCGCGTGAAGGTCTCTGTACTGATCTTCGGTCGTTCTACTCCTGTTGAACTGGATTTTGGTCAGGTCGAAAAAGGCTGATTGAATTCTGTACGTTTAACGGTTGTCAGGGGCAGCGAATATCTCTATAATTCGCTGCCCCTTTATTAGTTGGGGAGCCGTTTGCAGGAGCAAGTCTCCGAGGCGCTAGAACCCATTTTTGAGGTATTTTCCTAATGGCTAAGAAAGTCACAGCTTATATCAAGCTGCAGGTTGCTGCTGGTGCAGCCAACCCGTCTCCTCCCGTTGGTCCTGCACTGGGTCAACACGGTGTTAACATCATGGAATTCTGTAAGGCGTTCAACGCTCGTACAGAGAAGCTGGAAAAAGGTTCACCGACTCCGGTCGTGATCACCGTTTACAGCGACCGTTCCTTCACCTTCGAAACCAAGACTCCGCCTGCTTCCTTCCTGCTGAAGAAAGCTGCTGGCATCAAGTCTGGTTCTTCCAAGCCGAACAAAGACAAGGTTGGTAAGGTGACCGTTGCTCAGCTGCAAGAAATCGCCAAGACCAAAGAGCCGGATATGACTGGTGCCGATCTGGATGCAAAAGTACGTTGCATCGCAGGCTCCGCTCGTTCCATGGGTCTGGTAGTGGAGGATTAAGACAATGGCTAAACTTTCCAAGCGTATGCGCGTTATTCGCGAAAAAGTTGACGGTACCAAAGAGTACTCCATCAACGAAGCCATTGCCCTGCTGAAAGAACTGGCTACCGCCAAGTTCGTTGAAAGCGTTGACGTTGCTGTCAACTTGGGTATCGACGCTCGTAAATCTGACCAGAACGTACGTGGTGCTACTGTACTGCCGCACGGTACCGGTCGTGATGTACGCGTTGCCGTATTTACTCAAGGTGCCAACGCCGAAGCAGCAAAAGCTGCCGGTGCTGACCTGGTAGGTATGGATGACCTGGCCGATCTGGTTAAGAAAGGCGAGATGAACTTCGACGTAGTTATCGCATCCCCGGATGCCATGCGCGTTGTTGGTCAACTGGGTCAAATCCTGGGCCCGCGCGGCCTGATGCCGAACCCGAAAGTTGGTACTGTAACTCCTAACGTTGCCGAAGCTGTCAAGAACGCCAAGGCTGGTCAGGTTCGTTACCGTAACGACAAGAATGGTATCATCCATACCACTCTGGGTAAGGTTTCTTTCAACGAAGTTCAGCTGAAAGAAAACTTGGAAGCTCTGCTGGTTGCCCTGAAAAAAGGCAAGCCCTCTTCCGCCAAAGGTCAATTCATCAAGAAAGTCAGCATCTCCACCACCATGGGTGCCGGTGTTGCCGTAGACCAAGCTTCTCTGGAAGCTCAGGCCTAATTGATGGGTTTTACAAGGCGCAAAATTTAATCTATAATTTTGCGCCTTGATTGGTTGGGGGTTTCGACCTCCGTCCAAGACCGCAGGAGGCTGCAAAGCCTTAATGTTTCCTGCGTAGACGGTGCCGGAAACCCAGCGAGAAAGATTCTTTCTCTTCTGGAATCCTGCTACCGCATCGTTCCCCTCTGTTGTAAAGGTAGGGGGGATGTGTCAGTACTGGGTCAATAGACCCGGATTCAATCCAGGAGTTAAGCCAATGGCATTGGGACTCGAAGACAAAAAGGCAATTGTTGCTGAAGTCAACGAAGCTGCCAAAGGCGCTCTTTCTGCAGTTGTTGCCGATTCTCGCGGTGTAACTGTAGACAAGATGACCGTCCTGCGTAAAACCGCTCGTGAAGCCGGTGTGTACATGCGCGTTGTGCGTAACACCCTGCTGCGTCGCGCGGTAGAAGGTACCGAATACGAGTGCCTGAACGACGCATTTACCGGTCCTACCTTGATTGCTTTCTCTAACGAACACCCGGGCGCTGCTGCTCGTCTGTTCAAAGAGTTTGCCAAAGCGAACCAAAAGTTCGAAATCAAGGCTGGCGCTTTTAACGGTGAGTTTATCGCCGCAGCACAAATTGATCGTCTGGCCACGCTGCCGACTTACGAAGAAGCAATTGCGAAGTTGATGGCGACTATGAAAGAAGCCTCTGCTGGCAAGCTGGTTCGTACTATCGCTGCTGTTCGCGACCAGAAACAAGCTGCTGCTTGATTCTCGCCTATTTAGGCTGTTTGAGTTTATTCAACATCAGGAATTTTTGTCATGTCTATCACTAAAGACCAAATCATCGAAGCCGTTGCTTCCATGTCCGTAATGGAAGTTGTTGAGCTGATCGAAGCTATGGAAGAGAAGTTCGGTGTTTCTGCCGCTGCTGCCGTAATGGCTGGCCCGGCTGCTGCTGAAGCAGTAGAAGAGAAGACCGAGTTCGACGTAGTTCTGACTGCTGCTGGCGCCAACAAAGTTGCCGTTATCAAAGCCGTTCGTGGCGCTACCGGTCTGGGCCTGAAAGAAGCCAAAGATCTGGTAGAAGCTGCTCCGGCTAACCTGAAGGAAGGCGTGTCCAAGGACGAAGCTGAAGCTCTGAAGAAAGAGCTGGAAGCTGCCGGTGCTTCTGTTGAGATCAAATAATCTGCATTTATGTAGATTAGCCTGATAAAACAGGCTAGGGCTGGTGAATTTTTGTTCACCAGCCTTTTTGCGCTGTAGACTGAGAGCATTTCACACCGTTTACGACTCTCGGTGCACCAGCAATCCGGACTGTCTTCTTTCGTCCGGGCCAACACAAAACGGTGTTGAGACAGAGCTGTCCCGCGGGACAGAGTGGGTCACTTATCAGCGAGCTGAGGAACCCTATGGTTTACTCTTATACCGAAAAAAAACGCATTCGTAAGGACTTCGGTAAGCGAGACCAGGTACTGGACACGCCTTATCTGTTGTCCATTCAGCTGGACTCCTTCAAGCAGTTCATCGAGGCTGACCCGGAAGGTGAATATGGCCTAGAGGCCGCTTTCCGTAGCGTTTTCCCGATCACCAGTTACTCCGGTAGTGCTGAGCTTCAGTATGTCAGCTATCGCCTGGGTGAGCCGGTATTTGACGTAAAAGAATGCCAGATCCGTGGAGTGACCTACTCCGCGCCGCTGCGTGTCAAGCTTCGTATGGTTCTGTACGACCGTGAAGCAGCTGCCGGCACCGTCAAAGACATCAAGGAACAAGAAGTATACATGGGCGAAATTCCGCTCATGACCGAGAACGGCACCTTTGTTATCAATGGTACCGAGCGGGTTATCGTCTCCCAGCTGCACCGCAGCCCGGGCGTCTTCTTCGACCACGATAAAGGCAAAACTCATTCATCCGGTAAGGTACTGTATAACGCTCGCGTTATCCCCTACCGTGGCTCCTGGCTGGACTTCGAGTTCGATGCGAAAGACAACCTGTTTGTCCGTATCGACCGTCGTCGCAAACTGCCAGCATCCATTATTCTGCGCGCCCTGGACTTCACTTCCGAACAAATCCTGGCCACCTTCTTCGAGACCATCGGTTTTGAAGTGAAAGATGGCAAGTTGATGATGGATCTGGTGCCGGAGCGTCTGCGTGGTGAAACAGCGACCTTTGACATCGTGGCCAATGGCGCCGTGGTGGTTGAGACCGGTCGTCGTGTGACTGCGCGTCACATCCGTCAGTTGGAAAAAGACGCCGTTACCCAGATTGAGGTACCGGTTGAGTATGTTGTTGGCAAAGTTGCTGCCAAGGACTACGCACATCCACAAACTGGCGAGATGGTCGTGACCGCCAACCAGGCGCTGAGCCTGGAAGCGATCGCCAACCTGTCCCAAGCCGGCTTCAAGCATTTCGAGGTTCTGTTCACCAACGAACTGGATCACGGTGCTTACATGTCCGAGACCCTGCGTGTCGACTCCAGCTCCAACCGTTTGGAAGCGCTGGTCGAGATCTATCGCATGATGCGTCCGGGCGAGCCGCCTACTCGCGAAGCTGCAGAACAGCTGTTCGAAAACCTGTTCTTCTCCGCCGAGCGTTACGACCTGTCTACCGTAGGTCGGATGAAGTTCAACCGCCGTCTGGGTCGTGAAGACGAGACTGGCGCGGGCGTACTGACCAAAGACGACATCGTCGATGTGATGAAGCGCCTGATCGACATCCGTAACGGTAACGACGAAGTGGACGATATCGACCACCTGGGTAACCGTCGTATCCGTTCTGTCGGTGAAATGGCTGAAAACCAGTTCCGCGTCGGTCTGGTGCGTGTCGAGCGTGCGGTCAAGGAGCGTCTCTCCCTGGGCGACCTGGACACCCTGATGCCGCAGGATCTGATCAACGCCAAGCCGATCTCCGCCGCAGTCAAAGAGTTCTTTGGTTCCAGCCAGCTGTCCCAGTTTATGGACCAGAACAACCCGCTCTCCGAAGTGACCCACAAGCGTCGTATCTCCGCGCTGGGCCCGGGCGGTTTGACTCGTGAGCGTGCCGGCTTTGAAGTCCGAGACGTACACCCGACTCACTACGGTCGTCTGTGCCCTATCGAGACTCCTGAAGGTCCGAACATCGGTCTGATCAACTCTCTGTCCGTGTACTCTCGTACCAACGAGTACGGTTTCCTCGAGACCCCGTACCGTAAGGTCATTGACGGTGTGATCACCGACGAAGTGGACTACCTGTCTGCTATTGAAGAAGGCAAGTACGTGATCGCACAGGCTAACGCCGCGACCACCGAAGATGGCCGTCTGAAAGATGAATTGATCCCGTGCCGTCACAAAGGTGAATCCACCTTTATGAACGCCGACCAGATCCAGTATATGGACGTGAGCCCGCAGCAGATCGTATCTGTGGCAGCGGCTCTGATCCCGTTCCTGGAACACGATGACGCGAACCGCGCATTGATGGGTTCAAACATGCAACGTCAGGCTGTACCGACTCTGCGTGCTGACAAGCCGCTGGTAGGTACCGGTATGGAACGCGCTGTGGCCGTTGACTCCGGTGTAACCGTAGTGGCCAAGCGTGGCGGCGTAATCGACTATGTCGATGCCTCCCGTATCGTCCTGAAGGTCAATGAAGATGAGCTGATGCCAGGCGAAGCCGGTATCGACATCTACAACCTGACCAAATACACCCGTTCCAACCAGAACACCTGTATCAACCAGCGTCCTTGTGTGATGTTGGGTGAGCCGGTCATGGCTGGCGACGTACTGGCGGACGGCCCGTCCACCGATCTGGGTGAACTGGCGCTGGGTCAGAACATGCGCGTCGCGTTCATGCCGTGGAACGGTTACAACTTCGAAGACTCGATCCTGGTGAACGAGCGTGTTGTTCAGGAAGATCGCCTGACCACCATCCATATCCAGGAACTGGCTTGTATCTCCCGTGACACCAAGCTGGGTCCGGAAGAGATCACTGCTGACATCCCGAACGTGGGTGAAGCCGCTCTGTCCAAGCTGGACGAGTCCGGTATCGTCTACGTGGGTGCCGAAGTGAAGGGCGGCGACATTCTGGTCGGTAAGGTAACGCCGAAAGGTGAAACCCAGCTGACGCCGGAAGAGAAGCTGCTGCGCGCCATCTTCGGTGAGAAGGCGTCCGACGTGAAGGACTCCTCCCTGCGTGTACCGAACGGTGTGTACGGTACCGTGGTTGACGTGCAAGTCTTTACCCGCGATGGCGTGGAAAAAGACAAGCGCGCCAAAGAAATCGAAGAGATGCAGCTGAAGGAAGCGAAGAAGGACTTGACCGAAGAGTTCAAGATCCTGGAAGACGGCATTTTCGGCCGCTCCCGCAACCTGCTGCTGGCCGCCGGTTACAGCGAAGATCGTCTGAACAAGCTCGATCGCTCCAAGTGGTTTGAACTGGCCATCGAAGACGAAGGCAAGCAGACCGAACTGGAACAGATCGCTGAACAGCACGTTGAGCTGAAAGCCGAGTTCGACAAGAAATTCGAGAACAAGCGTCGCAAGATTATCCAGGGTGATGATCTGGCGCCGGGCGTACTGAAAATCGTCAAGGTTTATCTGGCAGTCAAGCGTCGCATCCAGCCGGGTGACAAGATGGCGGGCCGTCACGGTAACAAGGGTGTTATCTCCAAGATCTGTCCGGTCGAGGATATGCCTCATGACGAGTTCGGCCGTCCGGTCGACATCGTACTGAACCCGTTGGGCGTACCATCCCGTATGAACATCGGTCAGATCCTCGAAGTGCACCTGGGCCTTGCGGCCAAGGGTATCGGCGAGAAGATCGATCGCATGGTCAAAGAGCAGCGCGAGCTGCACGAGATGCGCAACTTCCTGCAACAGGTCTATGACCTGGGCGAGAAGGACACCCAGCAAGTGAACATCGCCGAACTGTCTGATGACGACGTACGTACCCTGGTGGGTAACCTGCGTAAGGGTCTGCCGGTTGCTACTCCGGTCTTTGATGGTGCCAAAGAGCGCGAAATCAAAGCACTGCTGAAGCTGGCCGATCTGCCGGAATCCGGTCAGATTGATCTGTTCGATGGCCGTACCGGTAACCGCTTCGAGCGTAAAGTAACCGTTGGTTACATGTACATGCTCAAGCTGAACCACTTGGTCGACGACAAGATGCACGCGCGTTCTACCGGTTCTTACAGCCTGGTTACCCAGCAGCCGCTGGGTGGTAAGGCTCAGTTCGGTGGTCAGCGTTTCGGTGAGATGGAAGTGTGGGCCCTGGAGGCTTACGGTGCGGCATATACCCTGCAGGAAATGCTGACCGTCAAGTCTGACGATGTGAATGGCCGTACCAAGATGTATAAGAACATCGTGGATGGCGACCACCGTATGGAGCCGGGCATGCCCGAATCCTTCAACGTATTGCTGAAGGAAATCCGCTCTCTGGGTATCAACATCGAGCTGGACGAAGAGTAAGAGCTCGCTCTTATTGTTCGAGAATTGACGTGGGCGCCCCGCTGTTTTGGCAGCCGGGGCGCCGAGGTTAGACTCCTGACAGGGGAAACACGTGAAAGACTTACTCAAGTTTTTGAAGGCTCAGACCAAGACCGAAGAGTTTGACAGTATCAAGATCGGTCTGGCCTCTCCTGACATGATCCGCTCCTGGTCATTCGGTGAGGTCAAAAAGCCTGAGACCATCAACTACCGGACTTTCAAGCCGGAGCGTGATGGTCTGTTCTGCGCCCGTATCTTCGGACCGGTGAAGGACTACGAGTGTCTGTGCGGCAAGTACAAGCGCCTGAAACACCGTGGTGTGATCTGTGAGAAGTGCGGCGTTGAAGTGACCCAGACCAAGGTCCGTCGTGAGCGTATGGGCCACATCGAGCTGGCCAGCCCGACTGCCCACATCTGGTTCCTGAAGTCCCTGCCGTCCCGTATCGGTCTGCTGCTGGACATGACCCTGCGCGACATCGAGCGCGTGCTCTACTTCGAATCTTTCGTCGTAATCGAGCCGGGTATGACCAACCTCGAACGCAGCCAGATGCTCTCTGAAGAGCAGTACCTGGATGCGCTGGAAGAGTGGGGCGACGAATTTGACGCCAAGATGGGTGCCGAAGCAATCCTGGCATTGCTGCGCGCTATCGATCTGGAAGGTGAAGTCAAAACCATGCGTGAGGAGCTGGATCAAACCAACTCCGAGACCAAGCGCAAGAAGACCACCAAGCGTCTGAAGCTGATGGAAGCTTTCCTGCAGTCCGGCAACAAGCCGGAGTGGATGATCATGACAGTGCTGCCTGTGCTGCCGCCGGACCTGCGTCCGCTGGTACCGCTGGACGGCGGCCGTTTCGCGACTTCCGATCTGAACGATCTGTACCGTCGCGTGATCAACCGTAACAACCGCTTGAAGCGTCTGCTGGATCTGGCTGCTCCGGACATCATCGTGCGCAACGAAAAGCGTATGCTGCAAGAGTCCGTCGATGCGCTGCTGGATAACGGCCGTCGCGGTCGTGCCATCACCGGTTCCAACAAGCGCCCGCTGAAATCCCTGGCCGACATGATCAAGGGTAAGCAGGGTCGTTTCCGTCAGAACCTGCTCGGTAAGCGTGTCGACTACTCCGGTCGTTCCGTTATCACCGTAGGCCCGACTCTGCGTCTGCATCAGTGCGGTCTGCCGAAGAAGATGGCGCTGGAACTGTTCAAGCCGTTCATCTATGGCAAGCTGGAAACCCGCGGTCTGGCGACCACTATCAAGGCCGCCAAGAAGATGGTGGAGCGCGAGGAAGCTGTCGTTTGGGATATCCTGGACGAAGTGATCCGCGAACACCCGGTTCTGCTGAACCGTGCACCGACTCTGCACCGTCTGGGTATCCAGGCATTCGAACCGACTCTGGTCGAAGGCAAGGCAATCCAGCTGCACCCGCTGGTTTGTGCTGCGTATAACGCGGACTTCGATGGTGACCAGATGGCGGTCCACGTACCGCTGACCCTGGAAGCCCAGCTGGAAGCGCGTGCGCTGATGATGTCTACCAACAACATCCTGTCGCCTGCTTCCGGTGAGCCGATCATCGTTCCTTCTCAGGACGTGGTCTTGGGTCTGTACTACATGACCCGTGCCCGTATCAACGCCAAAGGCGAAGGTATGGTGCTGGCCGGCCCCAAAGAAGCCGAGAAAGTATATCGCGCCGGTCTGGCCGATCTGCATGCTCGTGTGAAAGTACGCATTACCGAATACCTGCGTCAGGAAGACGGTTCTCTGCGTGAACACACCGAGATGAAGAACACCACCGTTGGTCGTGCGATCCTGAGCCTGATCCTGCCGAAAGGTATGGAATACGCCCTGATCGACGAGCCGAAGGTGCTGACTGCTGCAGAACAGGCTGATCTGGATGCCAATCCGCAGAACTGGATCAAGTGCGTATCCAACAAGGCGCTGGGCAAAAAGCTCATCTCCCGTCTGCTGAACACCTGCTATCGCAAGCAGGGCCTGAAGGACACCGTTATCTTCGCTGACCAGCTGATGTATACCGGTTTCCACTACGCGGCCCTGTCCGGTGCTTCCGTTGGTATCGATGACATGGTCATCCCGGATGCCAAGAAAGACATCATCGCAGCAGCCGAAGCCGAAGTTGCCGAGATCCAGGACCAGTTCCTGTCAGGTCTGGTAACTGCGGGCGAGCGTTACAACAAGGTTATCGATATCTGGGCCAGCGCCAACGAGCGCGTCTCCAAGGCCATGATGGAGAACTTGTCCAAAGAGCGTAACGTCAACTCGCTGGGTGAAGAAGAAGAGCAGGCCTCGTTCAACAGCATCTTTATGATGGCCGACTCTGGTGCGCGTGGTTCAGCCGCCCAGATCCGTCAGCTGGCCGGTATGCGTGGCCTGATGGCCAAGCCGGATGGCTCCATCATCGAGACCCCGATCATCGCGAACTTCCGCGAAGGTCTGAACGTACTGCAGTACTTTATCTCTACCCACGGTGCTCGTAAGGGTCTGGCGGATACCGCACTGAAGACTGCGAACTCCGGTTACCTGACTCGTCGTCTGGTAGACGTGGCGCAGGACATGGTGATCACCGAGGACGATTGCGGCACTACCGACGGTCTGTGGATGACTCCGCTGATCGAGGGTGGCGATGTGGTCGAGCCGCTGCGTGAGCGCGTGCTGGGTCGTGTGGTGGCAGAAGATGTCATCAAGCCGGGTACCGAGGACGAGATCCTGGTTGCTCGCAACACCCTGCTCGATGAGCAACTGTGTGACCTGCTGGAGCGTAACTCCGTTGACCGTGTGAAGGTACGTTCTGCCATCACCTGTGAAACTGACTTCGGTAACTGTGCTCACTGCTACGGCCGTGATCTGGCCCGTGGTCACCTGGTTAACAAGGGTGAGGCTGTCGGTGTTATCGCCGCCCAGTCCATCGGTGAACCGGGTACCCAGCTGACGATGCGTACTTTCCACATCGGTGGTGCTGCATCTCGTGCCGCTGCTGAAAGCAGCATCCAGGTCAAGAACACCGGTACCATCAAGCTGCAGAACGCCAAGTTCGTTCACAACAGCGATGACAAACTGGTTATCACCTCACGTTCTACCGAACTGACCATCATGGACGACATGGGCCGTACCAAGGAAAGCCACAAGCTGCCTTACGGTTCCGTGCTGGAAGTGAAGGACGGCCAGGCCGTGAGCGCTGGCGAGACCGTTGCCAACTGGGATCCGCACACCCACCCGATCATCACCGAAGTGGCAGGTCGCCTGCAGTTCGAACACATGATCGATGGCGTGACCATCACTCGTCAGACCGACGAGCTGACCGGTCTCTCTTCTATCGTTGTTCTGGATGTCAACGAGCGTCCGAGCGCCGGTAAAGAGATGCGTCCGACCGTTAAACTGGTCGACCTGAACGGCAAAGACGTGATGATCCCGGGTACCGATGTAGCTGCCCAGTACTTCCTGCCGGGCAAGGCGATCGTGAACCTGGAAGATGGTGCCAACGTGGGCGTGGGTGACGCGGTAGCGCGTATCCCGCAAGAGTCCGGCGGTACCAAGGACATCACCGGTGGTCTGCCGCGCGTTGCGGATCTGTTCGAAGCACGTCAACCGAAGGAACCGGCAATTCTGGCCGAGATCTCCGGTACCATCTCCTTCGGGAAAGAGACCAAGGGCAAACGCCGTCTGGTCATCACCCCGACCGATGGTGGCAACGTCTACGAAGAGATGATTCCGAAGTGGCGTAACCTGAACGTGTTCGAAGGTGAAAAAGTTGAGAAGGGTGAAGTGCTGGCGGACGGTCCTGAGTCTGCGCACGACATCCTGCGTCTGCGCGGTATCAGCCCGGTCGCCAACTACATCGCCAACGAAGTGCAGGACGTTTACCGTCTGCAAGGCGTTAAGATCAACGACAAGCACATCGAAGTCATCGTTCGTCAGATGCTGCGCAAGTGCGAGATCCTGAGCGCTGGCGATACCGATCTGATCGAAGGCGAACAGGTTGAAGTGGCTCGTGTGAAGATTGCCAACCGTAAGCTGGTTGCCGAGGGCAAGACCCCTGCGACCTACCGTCATGTTCTGATGGGTATTACCAAGGCATCTCTGAGCACCGAGTCCTTCATCTCCGCGGCTTCCTTCCAGGAAACCACTCGCGTTCTGACCGAAGCCGCCGTAGGTGGCAAGCGTGATGAACTGCGTGGTCTGAAAGAGAACGTCATCGTGGGTCGTCTGATCCCGGCTGGTACCGGCTTTGCCTACCACCACAGCCGGATCAACCAGCGTGCTGCCGCAGCTCGTGCTGTTGGCACCCCGCAGGTGACCGCTGATGAAGCGGAGCAGAACCTGGCGGATCTGCTGAACGCAGCCGGTAGCTTCGACGAAGAGTAACTCGTCATCCGTGATTGAAAAGGGCTCCTTCAAGGAGCCCTTTTTGTTGGCCAATTCCTCGGCAAAGGTAGACGCAGCGCGGGTTTCAGGATGATCCAGAGCAAAGTTGTAGAGTAAAAAATCAAAAAAAGTTGACTTTACTCCCCTGCAATTTAAAACTCGGGAAAGTTGAATGGTTATTACAGGGGTAGAACATGACTGTCGGTATCGAGGAAGCCATGCTTCCCGAAGAACAGCTGATCAGCCGCACTTTTACAGATGAAGACAGGGAATTGTTGCGCTCATACGATGGGCTCATCGATGGCTTGGCCGAGCTGTTCGGCAAGCATTGTGAAGTGGTACTCCACTCCCTGGAAAATCTGCACGAGTCGGTGATCAAGATCGCCAACGGCTTCAATACCGGACGCACCCTCGGGGCGCCCATCACCGATCTCGCCCTGCGCATGCTCAAGGACATCGAGAGCACCGGCCAGGATTACACCCAGAGCTATTTCGCTCGCAGCCGTACCGGCGCGCTGATGAAGTCGAGCACCATCGCCATTCGCAACAGCGAGCGGCAAGTAGTGGGGCTTATCTGCATCAACCTGCACATCAATGCGCCTTTCCACGAGTTCGTGGCCGAATTTTTCCCGACGCCCCAGCAGGCGGCGCGTCAGTCACCAGAGACCTTCGCCAACAGTGTGGAAGAGCTGGTTGCCCAGACGGTGGATAACACCATCGACGAGATCAATCGCGATCCCACCGTGGCCAACAATGCCAAGAACCGCTTCATCGTGACCCAGCTGTTCGAGAAGGGCATTTTCGATATCAAGGATTCGATCAATCTGGTGGCGGACAAACTCAATATTTCAAAACATACCGTTTATCTTTACATCCGACAGCGAAAGCAGGGTGAAGACGAGAACGAGTAACTCATTCCAGAAGGGGATAGATGAATGGCTAAAGAAGTAATTGCAACCGACAAGGCGCCTGCCGCGATTGGTCCGTATGTTCAGGCTACCAAGGTTGGCGAGATGATCTTCACCTCCGGGCAGATCCCGCTCGATCCTGCCACCATGGAGATCGTGGCCGGCGGCATCGAAGAGCAGGCCGAACGGGTGATGAAGAATCTGGTCGCCGTGTTGCACGCTGCCGGTGCCGATGCCAGCAAAGTGGTCAAAACCACCTGCTTCCTGAGCGACATGAACAACTTCGTTGCCTTCAATCAGGTCTATGCCCGCTACTTTGGCGATGCTGCGCCAGCCCGCTCCTGCGTAGAGGTGGCTCGTCTGCCGAAAGATGTGCTGGTCGAGGTCGAGGCGATTGCCCATCTCTGATCAACAGATTGAATCAAGCCCCTCCTGGCAGGGGCTTTTTTGTTTTTGGCGTAAAATGGACCGGGTCAGCACAGGAGTCCTGCTATGAGTCTGAGTTTTGCCATCCTGGTCACGGGGCCTGCCTATGGCACCCAATCGGCCAGCACAGCCTATCGTTTTGCCCGCACCCTGTTGACACAGGGGCATACCTTGTCCCACCTGTTCTTCTATCAGGATGGGGTCTGCAACGGCAACGGTCTGCATCTGCCTGCATCCGATGAGACTGACCTGGTGCGTCTGTGGCGAGAGCTGGCAGAAGAACAGGGGATCCGTATCGACGTCTGTGTCGCCGCCGCCATGCGGCGCGGTGTGCTCGATGAACAGGAAGCCAAGGGGGCAGGGCAGGTGCACTTCAATCTGCAACCGCCATTTTGCCTGAGCGGTCTGGGCCAGTTGGCCGAGGCGGCGCTCACCGCCGATCGGCTGGTTCAGTTCTAGGGGGAGTCATGAGCAAGAAAATCGCCTTTATCTGCAGTCGTGGCCCCCATGGCCATGCCGCCGGCCGGGAAGGACTGGATGCCCTGCTGGCCACCTCGGCCATGACCGATGAGCTGGCCCTCTTCCTGATTGGGGACGGCGTGCTGCAACTGCTCAAGGAGCAGCAGCCTGCCGCCATTTTGCAGCGCCACTACGCCCCCACCTTCAAAATGCTGGAACTCTACGACATCGAAGAGGTCTATGTTTGTGCTGACTCGCTGGCAGAGCGCGGCGTGACAGTGGATGATCTGCTGATCCCCGTCGAGAGTCTGCCCAAGGGTGAGATAGCTCGTAAATGGGCGCAGTGTACTACTCACATCAGCTTTTGAGGTCTCCATGTTACATCTGATATTGAACTCCCCTTTTCAGAGTCAGGCTCTGGCAGAGGCGCTCTCATACCTTCAGCCCGAGGATGAGCTGGTACTGATGCAGGATGCCGTGATTGCGGCATCGGCTCCCCAGTGGAGCGCGCGGCTGGCGGGTATCCCGCTTTATGTGATGCAGGAAGATCTGCAAGCTCGCGGTTTGCAGCATCGGGTGGGCAATGTGCTCGATATGGCGGGTCTGGTGGCACTGATTGCGCAAAAAGGTTCCCCGCGCACCTGGGGTGGCTGATAAGCACATTTCCAAGAAAATTCAAGGAGATGTCGTGAAATCAAACGGATCCGAATTGCCCTTTTGTGACGCAAATTGTATAAATCTTGACTCCCCAGACAACAGGGCATAAAATTTCGCGTCCCCGTATCTGCGGGGAGGATTTTCCACACGTTTATGAAGTCATTATCAGGAGCCTTTTGATGGCAACTATTAACCAGTTGGTTCGCAAGCCACGCATCAAGCTCGTTGTGAAAAGCAACGTGCCGGCGCTGGAAGCGTGCCCTCAGAAGCGTGGCGTATGCACTCGTGTATATACCACCACCCCGAAGAAGCCTAACTCTGCACTGCGTAAAGTGTGCCGTGTACGTCTGACCAACGGCTTCGAAGTCACCTCCTACATCGGCGGTGAAGGTCACAACCTGCAAGAGCACTCTGTTGTTCTGATCCGTGGCGGTCGTGTAAAAGACTTGCCAGGTGTTCGTTATCACACCGTTCGTGGTGCGTTGGACTGTGCCGGTGTTAAAGACCGTAAGCAGGCTCGCTCCAAGTATGGCGTGAAGCGTCCTAAAGCTTAATGGTTCTCCGTTAAGTAAGGCCAAACGTTAATTCGTTTCTAGTTAGATAGCTTTCTAGTTTTGGGTAATCCCTGAAGTTACGGAGAATTTGAAATGCCAAGACGTCGTGTTGTTGGTCAGCGTAAAATCCTGCCAGATCCCAAGTTCGGATCAGAGCTGCTGGCTAAATTTGTCAACGTAGTAATGGTTGACGGTAAGAAATCTGTTGCAGAAGCCATTGTTTATGGCGCCCTGGACATCATTGCCACCAAATCTGGCAAAGAGCACCTGGCCGTATTCGAAGAAGCTCTGGATAACATTCGTCCGGCGGTCGAGGTTAAATCTCGTCGCGTCGGTGGTGCAACCTATCAGGTGCCGGTAGAAGTTCGTCCGGTACGTCGCAATGCCCTGGCAATGCGCTGGTTGGTTGATGCCGCTCGTAAACGTGGTGAAAAATCAATGGCTCAGCGTCTGGCTGGCGAGCTGCTGGATGCCGCTGACAATAAGGGTTCGTCTGTCAAGAAACGTGAAGACGTTCACCGTATGGCTGAAGCGAACAAAGCCTTCGCTCACTTCCGCTGGTAATCCGCTTGCGCAGGGTCTTTTGACTCTGCGCACCTTTAATTATCTAGGGACAAGCGCCTTAGTAAGAGGATGACAATGGCTCGTACAACCCCCATTGAGCGTTATCGTAACATCGGTATCTCCGCTCACATTGACGCCGGTAAGACTACTACTACCGAGCGCGTACTGTTTTACACCGGTGTAAGTCACAAGATCGGTGAAGTTCACGATGGCGCTGCCACCATGGACTGGATGGAACAGGAACAAGAGCGTGGTATCACCATCACCTCCGCCGCGACCACCGCTTTCTGGTCCGGTATGGGTAAACAGTTCCAACCGCACCGTATCAACATCATCGATACCCCGGGCCACGTTGACTTTACTATCGAAGTAGAGCGTTCAATGCGTGTTCTGGACGGTGCCGTGATGGTGTACTGTGCCGTAGGTGGCGTACAGCCACAGTCTGAAACCGTATGGCGTCAGGCTAACAAGTACAAGGTTCCCCGTATCGCGTTCGTCAACAAGATGGACCGTACCGGCGCCAACTTCCTGCGTTGCGTTGAGCACATCAAGACCCGTCTGAAAGGTACTCCGGTTCCCCTTCAGCTGAACATCGGCTCTGAAGAGAACTTCAAGGGCGTTGTTGACCTGGTCAAGATGAAAGCCATCAACTGGAATGAAGCTGATCAGGGTGTATCCTTCGATTACGAAGACGTCCCGGCCGAGTTGCTGGAACAGGCGCAAGAAATGCGCATGAATCTGGTTGAAGCCGCTGCTGAAGCGTCTGAAGACCTGATGGAAAAATACCTGGGCGGCGAAGAGCTGACCGAGGAAGAGATCAAAGGTGCTCTGCGTCAGCGCGTGCTGAACAACGAAATCATCCTGGTAACCTGTGGCTCCGCGTTCAAGAACAAGGGCGTACAGGCAATGCTGGATGCCGTGATCGAGTACCTGCCGGCTCCGACCGACGTTGCTGCTATCGACGGCCTGAAAATGGACGGCGAGACCAAAGACGAGCGTCATGCTTCTGATGACGAGCCGTTCTCTGCTCTGGCGTTCAAGATCGCTACCGACCCGTTCGTTGGTAACCTGACCTTCTTCCGTGTCTACTCTGGCGTGATCAACTCCGGTGACACCGTGCTGAACTCCGTCAAGGACAAGCGCGAGCGTTTTGGCCGTATCGTTCAGATGCATGCCAACAAGCGTGAAGAGATCAAAGAAGTACGCGCTGGTGACATCGCTGCTGCCATCGGTCTGAAAGACGTGACCACTGGTGACACCCTGTGTGACCCGAACGCACCGATCATCCTCGAGCGTATGGAATTCCCGGAGCCGGTAATTTCTATCGCGGTTGAGCCGAAAACCAAGGCTGACCAAGAGAAGATGGGTCTGGCTCTGGGCCGTCTGGCTCAGGAAGATCCATCCTTCCGCGTATGGACTGACGAAGAGTCAGGTCAAACCATTATCGCTGGTATGGGTGAGCTGCACCTGGACATCATCGTTGACCGTATGCGTCGCGAGTTCAAGGTTGAAGCCAACGTAGGTAAGCCGCAGGTTGCTTACCGTGAAACCATCCGTACCACCGTTAAAGACATCGAAGGCAAGCATGCCAAGCAGTCTGGTGGTCGCGGTCAGTACGGTCATGTTGTTATCGACATGTACCCGCTGGAAGAAGGCAAAGCCTACGAATTCGTCAACGACATCAAAGGTGGTGTCATTCCTGGTGAATTCATCCCGGGTGTTGATAAAGGTATCCGTGAGCAGCTCAAATCTGGTCCGCTGGCTGGTTACCCGGTTATGGATCTGGGTGTGCGTCTGCACTTCGGTTCTTACCACGATGTCGACTCTTCCGAACTGGCGTTCAAAATCGCTGCTTCCATGGCCTTTAAGGCTGGCTTCATGAAAGCCAACCCGGTTCTGCTCGAACCGATCATGAAAGTAGAAGTTGAAACTCCGGAAGATTACATGGGCGACGTTATCGGTGACCTGAACCGTCGTCGTGGCCTGATCGAAGGTATGGAAGATGGCCCGTCCGGCAAGATCGTACGTGCTCTGGTGCCGCTGGCCGAAATGTTCGGTTATGCAACTGCACTGCGTTCCGCTACCCAGGGTCGTGCTTCCTACGCCATGGAATTCGCCAAGTATCACGATGCACCGACCAACGTTGCACAAGCCGTGATCGAAGAGCGCAAATCCAAGTAATTTAAGATTCCCCGCCTACGACGGTAGGCGGGTTTAACCTAGAAGGACTACGTCGTGTCTAAAGAAAAATTTGAGCGTAATAAACCGCACGTAAACGTCGGCACCATCGGCCACGTTGACCACGGTAAAACCACCCTGACTGCAGCTATCACCAACGTGCTGGCCAAGCACTTCGGTGGTAAAGCTTTCGCCTTCGACCAGATCGACAAGGCACCGGAAGAGCGTGAGCGTGGTATCACCATCAACACCTCCCACGTAGAATACGACACCGCTACCCGTCACTACGCCCACGTAGATTGCCCGGGTCACGCCGACTACGTTAAAAACATGATCACCGGTGCTGCCCAGATGGACGGCGCGATCCTGGTAGTAGCAGCGACTGACGGCCCGATGCCGCAGACTCGTGAGCACATCCTGCTGGGTCGTCAGGTAGGCGTTCCGTACATCATCGTGTTCATGAACAAGTGTGACATGGTAGATGACGAAGAGCTGCTGGAACTGGTCGAGATGGAAGTTCGTGAACTGCTGTCCGAGTACGACTTCCCGGGTGATGACCTGCCGGTAGTTCGTGGTTCTGCACTGAAAGCGCTGGAAGGCGAAGCTCAGTGGGAAGAGAAGATCCTGGAACTGGCTGGCCACCTGGACAGCTACATTCCGGAGCCGGAGCGTGCGATTGACCAGCCGTTCCTGATGCCGATCGAAGACGTATTCTCTATCGCTGGCCGTGGTACTGTAGTTACCGGTCGTGTAGAGCGCGGTATCGTTAAAGTAGGTGAGACCGTAGAAATCGTTGGTATCAAAGATACCGTTTCTACCACCTGTACCGGTGTTGAAATGTTCCGTAAGCTGCTGGACGAAGGTCGTGCAGGCGAGAACATCGGCGCGCTGCTGCGTGGTGTTAAGCGTGAAGACGTAGAGCGTGGTCAGGTACTGGCCAAGCCGGGTTCTATCAAGCCGCACACCAAGTTCGAATCTGAAGTGTACGTACTGTCCAAAGAAGAAGGTGGTCGTCATACCCCGTTCTTCAAAGGCTACCGTCCGCAGTTCTACTTCCGTACTACCGACGTGACCGGTACCATCGAACTGCCGGAAGGCGTAGAGATGGTAATGCCGGGCGACAACATCAAGATGGTTGTTACCCTGATTGCGCCGATCGCGATGGACGACGGCCTGCGTTTCGCTATCCGTGAAGGTGGCCGTACCGTAGGTGCTGGTGTTGTAGCTA
>NZ_JBFODQ010000094.1:0-3622 GCF_040908355.1 Aeromonas sp. R2-2
GCTTGGGCAAACTTGAAAAACTCATCAATGATGCTGGCCTTGTCGGTGATGTCATCCAGATTGGTTCGGTTAATAAAATCCACGATCAGGCTTTCTTTGGCACGGTTACCCACACTTGCCCGGATCAAACGACGGACTTCGTCGATCAGCTCTGCTTTGCTCTTATTCTTTTTGTTGTGTTCGAAAATCAGCGTCAGAATGTAATCAAGATTGATCTCTTGCGACTTCAGGAGGTCAATCTCAAACACCACATCATCCCAATCAATCGAAGATTTTTCCTGCTGAGTAGCAGCCTTCTCGCGACGTAGCCAATCGCGAATATCGTTATAAGTTGAACGGTAATCCTGGATCTTGCGCTCAGTTGGCAGTCTGATGGCTTGCATTGCGGCCAACTCATCATCGCTTAAATAGTGCTCGGCTTTAAACGTCTCGACCGCGTCGGGGTCGCTCATATCGACATGTTGCAGTGCTTTCAGGCTGGCAAATTCATCGTAATTTTGCAGCACATGCTCTACGCGCAGATACTCACCAAAGAGCTTGGCGAACTCTTTTTTGTCCTTCTCCAAAATAATCTCATCGGGGTTGGAGAAGCGCTGTTCCAGCTCTGCAACGACATCCATAAAACCACGACGGGCTTGCCCGGTGAGGAGGTCAGTAAAGCCTGCCATGTATTCCTGGTAGCTTTTTTCCAGAACAACATTCTTGGTATTTTTATCCCCAAACAGGGTAATGGCATCGATAGTTGCCTGTTCCAGATCGCGGAAGGTGACGATATTGCCAAAGGTTTTGGTGGCGTCATATATACGATTGGTGCGTGAATAGGCTTGGAGCAGGCCGTGATAACGCAGGTTCTTATCAACAAACAAGGTATTGAGTGCTGGGGCATCAAAACCGGTCAGGAACATCCCCACCACAATCAGCAGATCGATTTCCTTGGCCTTCACGCGCTTTGCCAAATCACGGTAGTAGTTTTGGAACCCGTTACTATCGACGCTGAAGCTAGTTTTAAAGAAAGCGTTATAGTCTGAGATGGCAGCGTTTAGAAACTCTTTGGCGCTGCTGTTCATGGCCGAGACATCGAAGCTCTCGTCCTGAATATCACCAATCGCGTCCTGCTCTTCATTCGCCGCGAAGGAGAAAATGGTGGCAAGCTTGAGCTGTTTGTCACGGCCCTCTTGCAGCTTGTTCAATGTTTCATAATAGAGCTTGGCGGCTTCTACACTGCTCACGGCAAACATGGCATTGAAACCCTGACTCCCTGCTTGTAAACGATGAGTCTTCTGGCGGTAGTTGTTCAAAATATACTGCGAGATCTCCCGAATACGTTCAGGATGCAACAACGCTTGTTTGTTATCAAACGCATTGAGTTTTCTCTCATCCTGTTCGGTCTCCATTGCTTTAAATTGAGGCCGTACATCGTTGTAATCCACCTTGAACTTGAGCACCTTTTCATCGCGAATCGCGTCAGTGATGACGTATGAGTGCAGCTCACGACCAAAGACACTGGCGGTTGTTTCCGCACCGAGGGCATTTTGTGGAAAGATGGGCGTGCCGGTAAAGCCAAATTGATAAAACTTCTTAAATTTTTTGTTTAGGTTCTTCTGCGCCTCACCAAACTGACTACGATGGCACTCATCGAAAATAAACACCACTTGTTTATTGTAGATAGGCAAGTCACTTTCACTTTTCATCAGATTATTGAGTTTCTGGATGGTCGTAACAATGATCTTGTTATCATCTTTATCCAGATTGCGCTTAAGCCCAGCGGTACTTTCTGAGCCATTTACGCTATCAGGTGAAAATCGCTGGTACTCTCTCATGGTCTGAAAATCGAGGTCTTTTCTATCTACCACGAAAAAGACCTTATCGATAAACTCCAACTCGGTCGCCAGGCGGGCGGCTTTAAAGCTGGTCAGCGTCTTGCCAGACCCTGTGGTATGCCAAATAAAGCCACCACTTTCAGGTTTGCTCCAGTGTTTAGCTTCAAAAGAGCTTTTTATTTTCTGTAAAATGCGCTCAGTCGCGGCGATTTGGTAGGGGCGCATGACCAACAAGGTATCACTGACATCAAACACGGAGTAATGCAGCAGTACATTTAGCAAGGTGTTTTTCTGAAAGAAGGTGGCAGTAAAATCTTTCAGGTCCTTGATTAGAGTGTTATCTGATCTCGCCCAGTTAATGGTGAAGTCAAAGCTGTTTTTATTACGTTTGGTTGTGTTTGAAAAGTAACGAGTGTCAGTGCCATTGGAGATCACAAACAGCTGGAGATACTTGTATAGCGAATGCTCGCTGTTAAAACTCTCTTTACTGTAGCGATGAACTTGGTTAAAAGCTTCGCGAATAGCTATACCACGTTTTTTAAGCTCAATTTGTACCAGCGGTAAGCCATTTACCAAAATGGTGACATCGTAGCGGTTCGCATGACTGCCTGTCTGTTCAAACTGCTTGAGTACCTGCACTTTATTACGAGCAACATTCTTTTTATCAAACAGAGAGATATTCTGAATGCGACCATCATCAAACACAAAATCGTGGATATAGTCATTGTGAAGTTTACGGGTTTTATCGACGATGCTGTCACTGGGTCTATCCAGATAGTTTTCGACAAAGCGTAGCCATTCATTTTCAGTAAACCGTACATTGTTGAGTGTTTGCAGCTGGTCGCGCACGTTGGCCAGCATGGCACCCGCGTTGTTTATATTGGTGGGGCATTCATAGCCCTGACTGATCAAATCTTGAAGCAACTCACGCTCCAGATCGCTTTCACTTTGATAGCCCTCAGCAACTTGGCAAACCTTTGTGTATTTATCAAGGACAATAAAGCGATTTGTCTCGGCAATAGGATTCGTGTAATCAACCATGTTGTTCTTCCTTTAACCATGGGCGCACTTCATTGATTTGGCGCCCTACCAATACATGTTGGACAAAACTGTTCATGTTACGCATCTACGGCTTCTGGCTTGGGGAAGCTCAGCAGCAAATCGCGGTAATATTCATATTGCTTCTGGCGCAGCTCGATCTCGCGGGGCAGGCCCTCAGTGATGGAATGGGTGAGAGCCTCGAATTTATCGAGGATGGCTACGATACGAGCTTGTGTTTCCGCGCAAGGGACAGGGATTCGATATTCCATGATTTTCCCTTTATCCCCACGTGGCATTTTTGCACCTTTCACGTGTTGCATGTTGTATTCAAAAAACTTGTCATCAGCTAAGACCTGATATAAGTATTTTGAGTCAAGTGACTCACTCGTTAGGCGAATGACTAAAACATCACCACTTGCCCCGCCATTTATGTCTGCATGCCATATCTTTTTTAAATAAGGTCTGATGTTTCCAATTAAAACATCACCATTTTTATATTCGATTAAATTGCCTTCAGTAGGAACGTAATTAGACTCGGTTTTTCCTGCTCGATTTTGAAGAAGGTTATCGACTCCTACGTAATTTTTTGAATCTACTTTTTCAGCGCTAATTCGTGCTTTTGCATACGTAGCGATTTCGCTTAATGCTACCCACTCAACGTCACCCTCTTCAAAACTCAACAACTGGTCACGATAGTAGTTGTATTGCTTTTTCCGTGAAGTAAGCTCGGTGGTAAGCTCGGTGGTAAGCGCAGTAAATGC
>NZ_JBFODQ010000095.1:0-5057 GCF_040908355.1 Aeromonas sp. R2-2
ATTGCCGAGACAAATCGCTTTATTGTCCTTGATAAATACACAAAGGTTTGCCAAGTTGCTGAGGGCTATCAAAGTGAAAGCGATCTGGAGCGTGAGTTGCTTCAAGATTTGATCAGTCAGGGCTATGAATGCCCCACCAATATAAACAACGCGGGTGCCATGCTGGCCAACGTGCGCGACCAGCTGCAAACACTCAACAATGTACGGTTTACTGAAAATGAATGGCTACGCTTTGTCGAAAACTATCTGGATAGACCCAGTGACAGCATCGTCGATAAAACCCGTAAACTTCACAATGACTATATCCACGATTTTGTGTTTGATGATGGTCGCATTCAGAATATCTCTCTGTTTGATAAAAAGAATGTTGCTCGTAATAAAGTGCAGGTACTCAAGCAGTTTGAACAGACAGGCAGTCATGCGAACCGCTACGATGTCACCATTTTGGTAAATGGCTTACCGCTGGTACAAATTGAGCTTAAAAAACGTGGTATAGCTATTCGCGAAGCTTTTAACCAAGTTCATCGCTACAGTAAAGAGAGTTTTAACAGCGAGCATTCGCTATACAAGTATCTCCAGCTGTTTGTGATCTCCAATGGCACTGACACTCGTTACTTTTCAAACACAACCAAACGTAATAAAAACAGCTTTGACTTCACCATTAACTGGGCGAGATCAGATAACACTCTAATCAAGGACCTGAAAGATTTTACTGCCACCTTCTTTCAGAAAAACACCTTGCTAAATGTACTGCTGCATTACTCCGTGTTTGATGTCAGTGATACCTTGTTGGTCATGCGCCCCTACCAAATCGCCGCGACTGAGCGCATTTTACAGAAAATAAAAAGCTCTTTTGAAGCTAAACACTGGAGCAAACCTGAAAGTGGTGGCTTTATTTGGCATACCACAGGGTCTGGCAAGACGCTGACCAGCTTTAAAGCCGCCCGCCTGGCGACCGAGTTGGAGTTTATCGATAAGGTCTTTTTCGTGGTAGATAGAAAAGACCTCGATTTTCAGACCATGAGAGAGTACCAGCGATTTTCACCTGATAGCGTAAATGGCTCAGAAAGTACCGCTGGGCTTAAGCGCAATCTGGATAAAGATGATAACAAGATCATTGTTACGACCATCCAGAAACTCAATAATCTGATGAAAAGTGAAAGTGACTTGCCTATCTACAATAAACAAGTGGTGTTTATTTTCGATGAGTGCCATCGTAGTCAGTTTGGTGAGGCGCAGAAGAACCTAAACAAAAAATTTAAGAAGTTTTATCAATTTGGCTTTACCGGCACGCCCATCTTTCCACAAAATGCCCTCGGTGCGGAAACAACCGCCAGTGTCTTTGGTCGTGAGCTGCACTCATACGTCATCACTGACGCGATTCGCGATGAAAAGGTGCTCAAGTTCAAGGTGGATTACAACGATGTACGGCCTCAATTTAAAGCAATGGAGACCGAACAGGATGAGAGAAAACTCAATGCGTTTGATAACAAACAAGCGTTGTTGCATCCTGAACGTATTCGGGAGATCTCGCAGTATATTTTGAACAACTACCGCCAGAAGACTCATCGTTTACAAGCAGGGAGTCAGGGTTTCAATGCCATGTTTGCCGTGAGCAGTGTAGAAGCCGCCAAGCTCTATTATGAAACATTGAACAAGCTGCAAGAGGGCCGTGACAAACAGCTCAAGCTTGCCACCATTTTCTCCTTCGCGGCGAATGAAGAGCAGGACGCGATTGGTGATATTCAGGACGAGAGCTTCGATGTCTCGGCCATGAACAGCAGCGCCAAAGAGTTTCTAAACGCTGCCATCTCAGACTATAACGCTTTCTTTAAAACTAGCTTCAGCGTCGATAGTAACGGGTTCCAAAACTACTACCGTGATTTGGCAAAGCGCGTGAAGGCCAAGGAAATCGATCTGCTGATTGTGGTGGGGATGTTCCTGACCGGTTTTGATGCCCCAGCACTCAATACCTTGTTTGTTGATAAGAACCTGCGTTATCACGGCCTGCTCCAAGCCTATTCACGCACCAATCGTATATATGACGCCACCAAAACCTTTGGCAATATCGTCACCTTCCGCGATCTGGAACAGGCAACTATCGATGCCATTACCCTGTTTGGGGATAAAAATACCAAGAATGTTGTTCTGGAAAAAAGCTACCAGGAATACATGGCAGGCTTTACTGACCTCCTCACCGGGCAAGCCCGTCGTGGTTTTATGGATGTCGTTGCAGAGCTGGAACAGCGCTTCTCCAACCCCGATGAGATTATTTTGGAGAAGGACAAAAAAGAGTTCGCCAAGCTCTTTGGTGAGTATCTGCGCGTAGAGCATGTGCTGCAAAATTACGATGAATTTGCCAGCCTGAAAGCACTGCAACATGTCGATATGAGCGACCCCGACGCGGTCGAGACGTTTAAAGCCGAGCACTATTTAAGCGATGATGAGTTGGCCGCAATGCAAGCCATCAGACTGCCAACTGAGCGCAAGATCCAGGATTACCGTTCAACTTATAACGATATTCGCGATTGGCTACGTCGCGAGAAGGCTGCTACTCAGCAGGAAAAATCTTCGATTGATTGGGATGATGTGGTGTTTGAGATTGACCTCCTGAAGTCGCAAGAGATCAATCTTGATTACATTCTGACGCTGATTTTCGAACACAACAAAAAGAATAAGAGCAAAGCAGAGCTGATCGACGAAGTCCGTCGTTTGATCCGGGCAAGTGTGGGTAACCGTGCCAAAGAAAGCCTGATCGTGGATTTTATTAACCGAACCAATCTGGATGACATCACCGACAAGGCCAGCATCATTGATGAGTTTTTCAAGTTTGCCCAAGCAGAGTTGCAGCGAGAGGTGGCAGAACTTATCAGCGCTGAAGACTTGAATGAGGCACAAGCAAGGCGCTATATCGCCGCATCACTGAAACGAGAGTATGCCAGCGAAAATGGCACAGCCTTAAATGAGACACTGCCAAAAATGAGTCCACTCAACCCGCAATACAAAACTAAAAAGCACAGCGTATTTCAGAAAATGGTTGCCTTGGTTGAGAAGTTCAAAGGAGTAGGCGGTGATATTTAATCCATGTGCAACAGAGCACCACATCCTATCCTGTAGCATCATCAAGATGTCATCACGATGTCTTCACCAGTCAAGTAGCCGTACCCTATATGAAACCCGATAGAGGCATTATCAATGAGCTGATCCTTCTCGCCAGTGCCCATCTCGAGGTGCAGGTACTTTGGCTCTACGGTTCTCAAGCAAAGGGGACTGCTAGCCCTGTCAGCGATTGGGATCTGGCGGTAGCTTTTGATCCGGTCAAGCAGAGTGGGCCGCTTGGCTCTGCTATTGAGCGCCGATTGCGCCCCGAATTGTTGGCGCTGGAATGGCAACGAGCGTTGGGATTGGCGGAAGGCGCACTCTCTGTCGTCGATATCAATCAGGCTCCCATCCCGTTAGCCTTTGCCGTGGTTGATGCCAATCTCCCCCTCTATTGCCGTGATCAGGGGCGACGGTTGCAAGAAGAGGCACGTATCATGTCGCAGATGGAGATCAACTATCCAACTGGTCATCAGAGCCCCGGTAGGAACCATTCAGAGGAGATGTAAATGAGCGATAACGGGTATATCAGCGCCCTGCGCATCAGCTTGTCACGCTATCAGGCCGAGTTGTCTCAGATCCACGAGATTTTGGCGCAGCGTGCGCTCTCTAACCTCGAGTACCGCGCCGCAGAGCGAACCCTGCAGGTCTCTATCGAAGCGAGTATCGGAGTGGCAAAACACTGGGCCAAAGCGCTGGCAGGCCATTCCCCGCAGGATGCCTATCAGGCATTTGAGATCCTGGTCCAGCGTGGAGAGCTGCCACCAGAGAGTCTGGGGGGCTGGCGCAAGGTCATTGGCCTTCGCAATGCATTGGTACATGACTATCTCAATATCGATCCTGAGATTATTCGCAGTGTGATCGCCCAAGGTTATAGTGACCAGCTGTTTATCTTTGGCAATCAAGGCCTTGACTGGCTAGCGACTCACCTAGATTAATCCACGTTTGGCAGGGCGGAGTCATCTCACATGTGCGACATGGTCAGCCAGGAGCTGTTGGCTCCCTGCAATTCGGGGAGGCGAATAGGCTCAACCCGAGTGGCAAAGCGAAGCTGAGCTGGAGCGCTTTATCGATCCGGTTATGCGCCACAGCAACGCCATTGCGACCACTCTGACCTATACGGCAGAAGACTATTTCCCGGTGGCACCGGAGTTTGAACGACACGGTCAGTGAGTTCCGCAGATCCACGACTGGTGTGGGGTTACCTGGGGGCGATTGAATTGGCACCATGGCCAACGCTACCGGCCCCGGAAGCTGCTGCACTGGCGATGATATCTGAACCGCTGGAGAAGATGCCTACGTCGCTGGAAGCGCTCAGCAATGAACATCTGCAAGAGCAAGCCAGCAAGGCCCGCTTTGCCGCTCGTATCCTGCATGCCCACTTTCTGGAGCAACGCAGCGAGCGCCCGGCACGACCTCAACCGGTGGTGGCAGCCATCAAGATTGGCCACAACGAGCCGTGCCCCTGTGGCAGCGGTAAGAAGTACAAGCATTGCTGTTTGCACTGACCAACAAAAATAGAAAACAAGAGAGGGCCAATGGCCCTCTCTTGTTTTGGTTAAACTGAAAGGAGTAACGACGATGACCTGTCCAAAGAAGTGCAATAGAAGAGAAGGGCAGCCAAGGCTACGTGGCACACTGCGTGGCATACCCAAAATTCAGATAAGAAAAAAGCCCAACCGAATCAATCAGTTGGGCTTATATAGTGGCGGAGCGGACGGGACTCGAACCCGCGACCCCCGGCGTGACAGGCCGGTATTCTAACCGACTGAACTACCGCTCCGCTGTCTGGTTAGCTTTTTGCTAAATTGTCTGCCGCTTCAATGAGGTGTCATCCTCTCGGCCAACGTCGTGATGTGCACGTCGCTGTTTAATTGGGTGCCTGGCAGTGTCCTACTCTCGCATGGCGAATGCCACACTACCATCGGCGCTACCGCGTTTCACTTCTGAGTTCGGCA
>NZ_JBFODQ010000096.1:0-24847 GCF_040908355.1 Aeromonas sp. R2-2
CGCCTGATTGGGTTGTAAAACATCTCGATATAATCAAACACATCGCTGCGGGCTTCGTCTCTTGTCGCGTAAATCCTGCGCTTGATCCGCTCCCGTTTGAGCAACTGGAAGAAACTCTCGGCGACAGCATTGTCGTGACAGTTGCCACGTCGGCTCATGCTGCAACTCAGGTTGTGGGCCTTCAGAAAGTCCTGCCATTCAGCACCGGTAAACTGGCTGCCCTATCCGAATGCACCAGTACCGGCTGCTTGGGCTTGCGCCGCCAGACGGCCATCAATAACGCATCAACCGCCAAGTCTGCCGTCATGCGTGACTTCATCGCCCAGCCGACGATCTGGCGAGAGAACAGGTCGAGCACCACCGCCAAGTACAGCCACCCTTCTTGAGTACGGATGTAGGTAATGTCAGTCACCCAGGAGAGGTTGGGGGCTGGCACCTTAAACTGACGTGCCAGCGTGTTTGGGGCAGCCTGCGGGCTCTTGCCTCCATAATGCCCCTTGCGGCGTTGATAGCCCGTTTGCGAACGCAGCCCTTCCCGCCTCATTAATTTGGCCACACGGTGCTTGCCGCAGGCTTCCCCTGCGTCACGAAGGTCGCGATGGATCTTGCGATAACCGTAGACAGCACCACTTTCCAGCCAGGATTGCTTGACCAATCCGGTCAGTCGTTCGTCCTCCTGCTGTCGTGGCGATGTAGGCTGTTTCAGCCACGCGTAGAAGCCACTTCGGTGAACCCCCAGGGTCTGGCACAGGGTAACGACACTGTACCGGTCGAGTCGGGAGGTTATGAACGCGTACCTTTCCTTGACTCGCTGGCAAAGTAGTAAGCGTACAGCGAAGGCCGTATTGACAGGGGCGACAGGTTATTCCGTGGGCAGAGCAACACGCCATGGCAGCAGTTCACCGACCCGGTTCACCGGCCAGTCTGCGATCACATTCAGTACATGCCGCAGGTAATGCTCCGGATCTACCCCGTTCAACCGGCAGGTGCCGAGCAAGCTGTACAACAAGGCTCCCCGTTCACCACCATGATCAGAGCCAAAAAACAGGAAGTTCTTTCGCCCCAAGCTCACCAGCCGTAGCGCATTCTCCGCTATGTTGTTGTCCACTTCTATCCAGCCGTTTTCGGTGTAGTACGTCAGTGCTGACCACTGATTCAAGGCATAGGCGAAGGCCTTGGCCAACTCGGCGTGACGCGAGAGCGACTGCATCCTATCCCGTAACCTGCTCTCCAGCGCTTCCAGTAAGGGCTTTGCCCGTCGTTCTCGTTCTGCCAACCGTTGCTCTGCCGACATGCCGCGCAGCTCTGCTTCAAGGCTGTAAAGCTGACCAATTAATTCGTTTGAGGGCTTCGTGTGTGTTGTCTGATGGCGTTCGGATATGCACATCATGGAGCTTTCGCCAGGCATGAGCCCAGCAAGCGGCTTCCTTTATCGTCCCCGAGGGGCGGTCTTCGCGATATAGCTCATAAAATCCTGCGTAGGCATCTGCCTGCAGGACGCCGCTGAAATCGGCAAGATGGCTTTGCGGATGGACTCCCTTTCTATCTGGAGAGTAGGCGCTCCAGACGGCTGGCGGCAGTGCGGAGCCAGCGTTGCGATCATCGCGTACATACGTCCACAGACGCCCTGCTTTTGTCTTTTTATTGCCAGGGAGCAGTATCGGCTCCGAGGTATCGTCTGCGTGTAGTTTGCCATCAGTCCGCACATATTGCCGCAGTGCTTCCTCAAGCGGTGACAGCAATCTGCAACACGCATCTACCCAGCCAGAGAGCACAGAGCGACTCAGCCCCACACCCTGACGGGCATCGATTTTCGACTGGCGATATGGCATTTGGATGTGAGTACCCGAGCCAGTAAGCCAGGCCCGGCGATACACCGCTCGATATGACGTGATGGGGCTGGCGCTCGTATGATGAAATCGCATAGCCCGCAAGCAATCGTTGCGGAAAAACGGCCTAACCGAGCATATCAAAATAATCAAGACGTGCGCCCCCGGCATCAGAGTCGTTGCCGCCTACACAGCTCATGCTAAGTGCAAGACCGAGGATCGCATAGCAATAGCACATCCGAAAGGACAACTACTGGCGTTATTCCAGCACTCTGAAGCCGGTAGCCGAGGAAATAATTGCAGTACTGCAATTATCATCTTGTACCAGCCAGTGCTTTAGCTTTTCTGCGAATGGCACGATACTCTAAAAGCATCGGGTTTCTGCCTTCGAACGACCAGCCACCAAACTTTGCTAGCCACCGCCGAGGTGCTCTGGTTACCACAGAGCAATCGCATCAAGCAACAGGGCCCCAACATTCACTTAGCGTGCTCGGTTGTCATTTTTTCTTGGAGATTGACGCATAGCAAACATCATTGCATGATTTAATCAGTAACCCATTTTATCATAACCTTTGTTATGGCGAATGCTGGGGAAAGGCTGTGTCCCCTGGGGAAATGGATACCAGCCTAGCATTCGCCACCAATTTATCGCGCTATGGTCATTTCTGGTATACGGAGGGATGGAGGGAGTGACGTATCCTGCGGATTGATTCCTGACAGAGTCTCAATCAACAGAGGTGATATGCCATGAACCATTTTATCCTCAGCGCCCTACCACAACCAGAGGCCAATCCCCATGACCCACTCACCCTGTTGCTGCGTCTGGGGGCCTGAGAGCCCATTGCCCAAGCCGTAGATGCTGAATTACAAGCACTCCTTGATATACATGTCCAACGGTCGTGGGCTGACAACCGGCCCCAGACTTGCCACCGGAGAGGAGGATTTTGGAAGGGGCTGGCCAAGCGCTATCCGGACACCGTACTCCAGCGGTGCTGAGTACACAAAACAGCAAACGTGCTGTCTGTACTGCCCAAGTCAGTGCAGCACAAGGTCAAGGAAGCTCTACATGATATCTGGATGACCGAAACCAAGGTGGATACCCACCAGGCGTTTGACCCAACGCAGAGGCGCTTTCAAGCGAAGTCTCCGGGAGCTATGGATAAGCAGGTCAAGTACCGGCACGAGCAGCTTGGGCTCTATGATTTCACGGCCGAGCACTGGGTCAGTGCTCCGGATGAACAACCCGATAGCGTCGACGTTTTCGACAGTCAGGTTATGCACCACGCAAGCCAGAAACGGTGGGGCACGGGAGACTACCCTGGTGATGGTAACAATTTCAAAAATGGTAGGCAGTTGGCTGCAAGGCTGGGCCTAGTCCCAAGACTGCATTCCAGCGGTGGCAAACAAAAGTTGCAGGGGATCAACAAGCGCGGTGACCAGCTATCTGCAGGCATTGTTAATTCATGGCGCCAGGGCAGTGCTACGAGTAGCCGAACGCAAGGCGTCGTTCTCGGGAAGCTGGTTGGCAGGGGTGATCGCACGGCGCAACCATAACGTAGCGGCCAGTTGCACAAGCTAACAAGACGGCACGCATCAACTGGGCGTTGCTGGCACACGACAGACAGTCCGATGCCAAGTATGGCGTGGCAGCATGATGAGCGGGTTTATCACGACAAAGGTTGGTTGATCCTTCCGTGGCAAGGCTTTGATAAGGAGCACCGCTTGCACGGGCAATCATGAAGTGATGGCGAGACAGCCCAGACCGTAGCAGGTAAAAACCGAACTTTTCATAGCACTGACAAGTAACGTAGCGTTGATAGCAGAGCCAGTGAATTCCATCAGGGATAGATACCCAGACCTCAATCGAAGCCCGGCTCTATGACGGTAATCTACACCTGACTCACTTGCCTTGATTAAGGGCTTGGCAAACCTGAGCGACCATCTATGAATAACTCAAAGATGAAGCAAAACGTAGTCCATCAAGCCGGGGCCAGTGGTTCCACCTGGTGGAGCTATGGACTGTACTCCGGTTTGATGTGGCTTTTCGGGGTAATCTGGTTGCAAAGCATTTGCGTTCTGCGGGGGTTTAGATAAGTTACCTGCAAACATAACGGTTTATAGCAGAAATTTAGTATGAGCCGATGAGCTTAAAAACATATCCGAACTGGCTAACCCATTACCTGAGTAAGTCGTCGCGATGGATGTAACGGCTTGGAGAGTGAGCGAGCGGGAATAATTGTGGCTACTGAGAAGGACTTGTTAATGAAGTCGAACGGGACAAATGGCCGCGAGTCAAGAACGAACATCACGTAAAGATAATCTAAGCACTTGCAATCAATTTCCTGCTTAAGGCCACTTGTCGTCACCGATTGGCGACCATGTAGTTAAAAAGGCTTGTGTGATGAGAGAGATAGTCTGGAAGTTGCTGGCGAGACTGCAACAGCGCAAGCCCAGTGACGCCCTCTATATTGTCTGGTTATGCTGGGGGGCTGCCTTGCTGCTCTACGTGCTGGGGTCGCCCAGTTTTCTTTGGCCAGTAGCACCTCTGTCGCTGGTTTTTCTTGTTTGGTTGGTGGAGAGAGTCCGGATGTTTGGAAGAAAAAATGGTGGTATGGCTACAGCTTCGACCGAAGCGACGGTGATTGCAGCTGGTACCAGCTTCAAGGGCGAGTTGCAGATTAAGGGAAATTTAGAGGTACATGGGCACGTCAATGGCACCATCCAACTCACAGAGGGTGTGCTGCGCATCATGCAGGGTGGCCGAGTCGAGGGCGACGTTAGTGCTCCACACGTGTTCATCAATGGCTTGCTAGAGGGCTCTTGTTCCTCCGCTGAGATGGAGATCTTGGAAAGTGGCCACATGCAGGGGCTCTTCAAAGGTGGCAGCCTCTCCATTCGCAAGGGAGGCAACTTTGTCGGCCAGTCCTCCCCAAGCGTAGCAAAAAATGCAGATCCGGTTTTGCAAGCCGTTTCTGAGACCCGAGCGCAAGATCACAAGAACAATGTGAAAACGCAGCCACACACGGCTACAGAAAAAAAGATGGGGGCGGAGCTGGCCAAACAGGGAGGCTAACGAATGGAAGGTAGTCCTATGGTGATGAGTCCAATCAATTGGTATGCGACCATGGTACATATTCTCTACCAGTCATGGGTGCAGGGGTTCATGATCGCCCGGAAGATGCGGGGGAACAACACGCCATGGCTGCAGTTCGCTGACCAGGTTCGCCGGCCAGTTTGCGATCACATCCAACACATACCGCAGGTAATGCTCCGGAGCGACCGCATTTAATCGGCCAGTGCCTAGCAAGCAATACAATAAGGCTCACTGTCATGGTCATGGAAAATAGACTGCAAAATCCAGCTACGGGAAAACCAAATGATATCCCACGGTGAAGAAGCGTCTTCATTGGCTTAACTGCTTCTAAGCAAGGCTTGGGCTTCATCGCGTATCGCACAATATCGCTGCGTGAGGAGGGTGCGCTTTTCAACTCGCCAACCGCCATATTTTGCTAACCAGCGCCTGGGGCGACGTGGATCCCAACTATCAATGGCTTCGCGTAATCGCACATCCAAATCGGTACGTTCTGCGTCTAAGTCTTTTATGGCTGGCATCGGGATCGGCTATGAGGAATTCGGTGGTGATCTTTGTGCTGGCTACCGGAATCGAACTGGTGACCTACTGATTACAAGTCAGCCGCTCTACCTACTGAGCCAAGCCCGCGTCAGGACGAACAGTAAAACACATCCCTGATAATGCTATCAATGATTAGTTACTGGCGCTAGACCCTACCTCAAAATGCACCAATCTACAGACGGGAAAGGCGGCGCGGCGTTCATTTATTGCTGGAGCTGTTGCTACTGTCGGAGAACCCCAACTGAAGGCGAACCCGACAAACCGCTCACACACCAACACCGCGTGACGCTCAGACAGCTTTTGTAGGCGGTTGGCACTGCCCAAAACAACACGAACACCATAGAAAGGTGCGCAAAATAAGCATAAACATCCACTACAAGCACCTTAACTCTCGACCAAAAAGAATAAACAACCACCCTCAGCGTAATGGCGGGCCAGCCCCGAGATGGCCAATCCATTTTCCCCGAGTATTCATTTTTTTCGCTCCTGAGTAATCTGCACCTCGTTGAATCGTAACGGACCTTACCGGTCCTTATTAATCGTAATCGTGCAGCTAAATAGGAGTACATCATGAATGAGCCACAACGGGTGATACGACTGCCTGAGCTAGTCAAATATCTCAGTGTATCCAGATCAACAATCTATTCGTGGACAAGTCCCCGTTCACCACAATTTGACCAGAGCTTCCCAAAGAAAATTTGTCTGGGTAGTCGAAGTGTGGGATGGATACTCGCGGACGTCCATGTTTGGCTGAAAAACAAACAAAACAATGACCTCAATAATAGTAAAGGGGTGACAGATGTACGCTAATAAACCAGCCCACCCTCGCATCAACTTTGGTGTGGATACGGAATTAGATGCAGCCGCGATATACACACCGATACATCCCTTTTCCAAAGAGGTTGATAAGATTGCCAAAACTAATGACGCAACCCTTGAAGTCGTGGCTTCTACACTGCTAGCTGCATTTACCTGCGTATATCAACATTGGGTCACAGTTAGCCATCCACTCGATTCAGAGACAACGGTTAAAATTACTCAATACTATCTTACGCTAGCCCCATCAGGGGGAAAGAAGTCACTCCTGAGTGATTTGATGTTCAAACCGATAGTCGAGCATCAGGCAACACTAGACAAGGTAAATCAACAGACACCTTTAGAAATCAAGCAAGAGAAAGAAATTTGGAAAACCAAGAAAAGTGCATTGTTGTCAGAGCTTAAAGCTGCATATAAAAATGAAGATGAAAATATTGATGAATTAGAGCAAAAGCTGAAAAGTCTTGTTGCCCAGGAACCACAGAAGGTTCACCCCATCCAACTACTACTGAATGGCGTGACGGTTGCAGGTTTGAAAAAAGCACTTGCTTTATCATCTATTCATCCCACGGTGTTTAGCTCTGAGGCCATTGCCTTTTTAAATGAATTGGCGGCAAACACCCATTTTATTACATTGCTTAATCGTACCTGGGATGGAAAACCCATGGCATTCGAGACATATCGTGAAAAGTACAATATACCAGACCCCAGGTTGTCTATGTTATTAATGACCCAAACATCGGTGTTTTTAAAAAAAATGCGTAACAATTCATTGATGCAGGACTCTGGGTTTTGGGCCAGATGCTTAATATCTGTGGCAACACCCAGCGGTCCTGCAGCTCACACCTCCTTCCATGATGACCAAGCCGGGAAAGAGGTTATCGAACATATCCACGAGAAACTTCGAGCTCAACTGGAGAACCCACAACCACGACACTTAACGTTATCGAACACAGCGGATATGGAGTGGAAACGGCTATTTCACATGACTCAATATTATCAGAAGGAGCCAAACACGAAAGAAGCGTCTACTCCCGCATTTTCAGCCAAGATGCCAGAGCACATTCTTCGTCTGGCAGCCGTCATCCATTTGATGTATGAAAAGGGAGACGTTATTGATATTGCGTCAGTTCAAGTGGCAACATCTCTTGTTAATGGTTTTCATGAAACCCAGCTTCGCTTATTCAGCACTTTTTACGGTAAACCTCAAGTGTACAGAGATGCCCACCTACTGCATGCATGGCTATTAAAAAATCGCTCCGGCTATCCATTTACGACAATGCAAACAATCAACAATCGGGGCCCGGTTAACTCACGTGACCTTGACAGCCTAAAAGAACAACTGGAAGTATTGAAGTCTGAAGATAAGATATACAAAGTGAGAAACGGGAAATCAACAGAGGTATACCTTCTTTGGAGGCCATATACGTCCTTACCCAACAACGACTAAGTGTCGAGTAAATATCAATAACATTTTGTGCATGTTATTACCACTGAGTTATTAGGTAATACAGGCAGAACAAGGCTTGCATATACTTAATCATGCCCATATTTAGTTCTATGGGCATGGCATTTTCTGTTGGTATAGTATTATTAGACTAAAGGTATTATTAGACTAAAGGTATTATTAGACTAAAGGTATTATTAGACTAAAGGTATTATTAGACTAAAGGTATTATTACTGCACCGAAGGCATCATCACCATTACGCTAAAAGCATTATTAGAGAGCATATCGTTACTACTAGACTGAAACCACTGTCACGACTATGCGCTTATAAAGCGACTGTCATAACCATCAGCAGATGGCTATCAGTATACAGCCACATCGATAGTGTCAAAGGCACACCATGTCACCATTATTCATAAAGACAACACAATGGGTTTAATTAACTGCGTGAGCATCAGCAAGCGCCTTTAACGCATGCTTAGAAACATGCTATTGAACTATTCACGATATAGACCGGTATCGACAACATGAACATTGAAACAATCCTTACTCCATTACAAAAGATGTATGGCCCCATTAATACTCACTACCTCTCTGAGTTGATAGACACCATCGAATCAGCGCAATGCACACAACCACGAATAACAGCTATTCGAGTAGACTTACGCTATCCGGCATCACTCCTGAGTGAAGATATGCCTTGTATTGCCTTGATAGACCGTGAGGATAAAATTACTCGCTTCTTTAAATCATTGAGGGCCAAGCTCAGTGTCTTGTTACTAAAAAAGCATAAAGCAGGAATACGATATTATCCTGATAACTTGCATTACGCTTGGGCACGTGAACACGGTAGCAGTGAACATCCGCATTACCATATTCTATTACTCCTTAACAAAGATGCGTTCTATCACTTGGGGGATTTTAAAAGCCTTGACTCCTTGGCTGGGCTCATTATTCAAGCGTGGGCAAGTGCGTGGGGATTGCATGCAAGAATTCCTGGTTATCAAGATGATTTGGCCTTATTTGCAAGGGCGGTACATTTTCCAATGAACGGTGTTTATCACCTCAACGTAAACAGCCCTGCAACGCAGTATGAGGACGACTGGATGAAACTGGTACGACGAGCAGGATATCTCGCTAAAACGCGTGACAAGGACATACAGAGCGGCTGGCGTAGCTTTGGCAGCAGCCTGACGTCCAGAAAAAACTGAGAGAATGTTTTTTGGGATTTTGCGTCAATAGGGGGTGGGAGATCCCCCCAAAGAGCTCGCATCGTCGCAGAAAAGGAAAAACCATGTTTATACGTGAAGAAAAGCTCGTTGTGGCGTCCACGATGACGCATGCCCCAGTTGGGGCTGAAGACAGGATAATCTACGGTAACCATCGTGTCAGACTACTTGCCTTATCATGCATTTGGGATGCGATGATGGCGCTATTAGCCTACCCCATTCCGGATCCAGAAAAGACCATTCTGTGGAATGAAGAGACCGACCAGCGGCTATTGAAGGGACTGACGATAGCGATACAGTTACACGATGCACATCGTTACAGTAGTATTTCTGATAGACGGCTGTTTCATCCCTTTTTTATCGCAATGCATGACACCAATATCGTTAACACGCATCAGACACTGACGCCACGCAGATTGGACAACATGCAAACAAAACCATCAGCACGATGGAGATATAGATTTGAACTTCTTGAGCATCTATCAACAATCAAGCGTGCATTATTAAAAAATAACAATGCAGGCCGTAATTATGAACGTGCTGTCAGAGAAAAGAGAAATACGATTACCGACACAATTAGATCTCTAGCACAATCACACAACACTGTGTACGTACTACGGCTTATGCTGCAAACACCAACGCAAACCTCATTTGAGGATATCATGGCTGCCCAAGAGAAGCTGTTTGATGTGATGAGTCGTAGGAATAACATCTGCAAAGATAGAATAGGGTATTTCTGGACTATCTCTTGCGATTGTAATCAGGACAATATACACACTTACTACATGGCGCTGACATTACTATTTCCAGCCACAAGTGTTGTCAACCAAGAACGATACCTGCAAGAAATAACGGATACGTGGTGCTGTGATTCAAGGGTTCCTACAGTAGTGCCTTGTGTGGGATATCTGTCGAGTTTACACAAGCACCATACGACTATCGAGAACAAACCCAAGATGGGCGATATTATTAACTTTACCGACCCACAACATGCCGATGTAATCGGCATCATGATAAGGGAGTATTATTTGGAGCAACGTTTGGTGCGGATCAATCATCCAACAAAGACAGCTGGCATATTCATCAAAAAACCATAGATGCAGTCACATCGCGCATTGCTATCACAGCTCAGCCCAAAAGACCGAGCTGTGAATGCGTGATTAAAGGCGAATAGGGTCTTTATAATAAGTGGGTACCCATTCCCCAGCCGCCTTATTTTCAGCCAACTCAAAATTGTTTATCGCTCGGCACTGACACGGTTTCAACAGGCTTATCAGCGTCTCATGCTCACGCACGTTGAGCGATGCAAACTTGGGGTTATGTCTTAACCCTGCCAATGTCATCAACTCAGGATATAATCGAACGGTACAGGTCCTGCATAGCCTCATTTTGGTATAGTCATGTTGCGGCTTTTTTTGTTTGTACTTGCTAGAGACATTGGGGAAAATCAGCCAGTTCAATGAGTTTTCAATACCTTTGTGGTAAGACTCAATGGCTGACTCATTGATTGTGACCTTAGATGAGAAGCAAATATCCCACTGCAGAATGCTGTCAATGTAATTTTCTATCTCAATGAATGGGTTAATAACCTCACCGGTATATCTATCCTCTTCCAAAAGGGACAGCATACGAGGGTCATGGGATGGAAAAAGGTTTATTGCACGCCAATTTAAAATAAGGAATTTGTCTATAGCTCGCGGTCGACGATGCTCAAAGCACCCCATGACAAGTTTATTATAAACTCGGATGTAACCTAGGCGATGCAGCATGTCATGCTTAAAATCAGCATGAATAGCCCGATGTCTTAATTGATGTATATAGTCAAGCGCGCCATTGAAGTAGTCATCCTGGTGCGCGAGTATTCTAGACTCGCAATATTGAATTTCTGAGCGCCCTTTCAACTTATCGTGCTTGCTCTTTGCGATAAAGATGCACCACGCCAAGAAACTTGTATAGCGATTGCTTTGCCCGCCTTTCAAAAAGGCTTTAAGTTTACCCTCTTCTTTTCTAATCTCTTCCATGGCAGGTTTACTATTGAGTGCCTTTTTACAAAAATTGTTAATCTCCTCAACCTCTGTCAGACTGATGCCTTTAACATCACGCTTGTTGATCGCATATTTGAATGCAGTGAAAATACTGCGTAACTCTTTATGACCATACTCTCGTTTATCCTCAATATTCAGATTGGCTTTAATGTTTTTATTGGAGCTAAGGTCAAAAGTCGCGTCTTTATTAAAAAAGAGTTTAAACTGGCCATCAGCGCCAATAACAAATTCAATATTTGCATCTTCTTTTGGCATTATATTGAATTCAGCGTCATCATCACCAGGGAGTTTTCCTCGTGCCGTGTAATCGAGATGCAAGTTAAGCATTGATGGTTGCTTTAAGTATTTATTGAATGCGACCCTTCTTGGCTTGGGTGATTTGGTTTGATTTTCGTGTTTAAGTGATACATCGAGCAGCGCATTTTTACGAAGTGATATACCAAACTTTGTTTCCTCACTCAAATGCGCTTGAAGAATTGATTTTCTATCAAGTGTCAGATAACACTCCACGCGGTTACAGATGATAAGATTAAGTTTCACCTTGTCGCTGCGAAGTAAGCAAAAGTCCATATCGTTATTGAGGGATAGATATGCATTGTAAATAAAATCATACTCCCAACACAACCTCGTTGTTAGTGGGCTGTTACGCCACGGGGCATGGTGCTTGCCAGAAACATTCATTATGCGAAATAGCTGGTATACAATGTTGCCAGCACAATGCCAGCCACGGGCCTCTGTCCATCTTTTTTTATCATCCTCTGGTATGGGCAATCCCTTTTTAATTTTATCGTTTATCCAGCTTAACTCAGCATCGTTCGCAAGCACGAAAAAGTTCGTCCATGATTGATATTCTGCTGGCCGTTCTTGTTTGGTTTTAGTTTTGGTTTTAGCTTCGTATCTTGTTTCATCAATGAAAAGCCCACAAGGTACCTGCTTGACGTGTTTTCTCAGAAAGGTTTTCAGAAGAGGCGCTGAGTCGGAAGTTTCACAAACGATAAATTTAATGTATTCATCCAAATACCAAAGCGTTCGATTTTGATGAAACTTTGCCTTGAGCTCGCTCACTACACGCATCAAATAGGGCAGAATGAAAACATCCAGAACTGCCATCCTGACCAAATGAGGCGCCACTGATATGTCGATATTTTGTTTTACGATAAAGTCATAGAGCGAAAAAAATTGCAGACCATGCTTTGACAGTACACCACTTAACGAACGGCATTCTTTACACTTACAATCCTCATAAACATCCCTGTCACTATGGCATAGATGAAATGTAATTTTATTTATTAGCAAGCGATAGTCATCAGACGCCTTTTTCGTCATGGAGCTGATACTGTTTCGTTTGCTTTGGTCCGTATCATGGCTCTTGATATTGAATTTGCGTGCAACTCTCTCTACAAATCTTGATTTTTCTAAAAAAATCCTATTTGCCATATTTACCTCTACATTTATGACAGATGAATGCTGGCCAACTTACGTCATGGCATTGAGTCATCATTGAAATGGCCGCCCCTGTGCGTTCATTCATCGAAAGCCAGGTAAAAACAAATTGGGGAGCCTGCGGGCTCCCCAATTTCTATTGAAAGATGTCTAAAAACTGCACCAAAGCCTGCTGCTTATCCGGCGATAAAGAAGACCACTGCTGGTCCAGGCGCTTCTTCAGCCCGTTCTCTGGGCCGTATGCCAATGCCTGTGTCGGTTCTATTAAGGCTGTGTGCCTCGTTGGGCACTCCAACAAGAACCACTCAGCGGGTGTATCCAGCAGTCCAGCCACATCGACAAGCAAGGTCACACTGATGCGGTTCAGCCCTCGCTCATAACGAGAAAGCTGCTGTTGAGAGAACCCCAAGGCTTCCGCTAGCTGAGCAGCAGAAACACCAAGCTCTTTACGGCGTTGCTGGACTCGTTTTCCCAGTAGCACATCTACTTCTGTTGACGTGAGCTTGCTCATAACCCATCCCACCGACACCAATAATAAAAGTTGTGACAGATAGCCTACTGAGCAAAAAAGTTGATAAAAGCATCTTTGGGTTGTAAATTGCCAATGTGTACGCCAATGGTTTTATGGAGAAGGGCGTGGGGCTTTTCGGTGAATTAAAAGGACTAGCGCAACTTGTTGGCATCGGCGACGTCGCCAAGCTTGTTGGCGAGGCAGCAGTAGAGACTGTGACCGGCAAACCAATTGCAAACGAAAGAAAAGAGCTCCCCTCCCATGCTCAAGCATATGCGGAAAAGCAATATCAACTTGCCATGGTGACAACCGAACGCAAACAAGCAATGGCACTCTTGCTTGACGCAGCCCAACTAGGTCATATGGAAGCGCAGCACCAACTAGGTGTTCAACACCAGTTGAATTTTGATGAAATCAACAATGCTTGGATTGCTGCAAACTGGTATCGCAGAGCGGCAGAACAAGGGCATGCAATGGCACAGTTCTCACTAGCAGAAATGTATCACAATGGTGAGGGCGTAAATCACGATAACAAGCATGCCGTAAAATGGTACTTGCTGGCTGCACAGAAGGGACTTGTAGAAGCTCAGTCTTCACTCGCCCACATGTACGTAAAAGGATTTGGCGTGAATAAAGATCTCACTCAGGCGATATTCTGGTATCAAAAAGCAGCAGCGCAAGGAGACAGCAATGCTTTAGATTGCCTCTCCCGTTTGAGATAAGCTCCTCTCATGATTTAGTAAAAATTAATGCAGGCTGGTTCAATATCGTAATACAGGGCGGGGCTAACGAAGAGGGCGCTAGATTGGCCCCTTGAAGATCCAGACAGTTGCCATGAGCTAACGTTTAAAAAAATTACAACCCTATATTACAGCCATGATTCAGATACTAAAACCTAACCAGATATATATCAGGTTAGGCCACGTTGGATAATTATCCAGAAAGCATCGAACACCAACGTGTGGGCTAGTGCCTGATACCAACAAAGTCAAAACGCGCGGGGTTAACCAGCCTCATTCGGAAATAATCGTTGTGAGGGAGATTATGAAGGTTTTATTGGTGTTGCTCTGTGGCATATTTCTTGTTGGGCCAGTACTCCTCCGTATGCTGAGTGAACCTATTGGATGGATACTGCTAGCTATATTTAGCTTGGCTTTTGCCAGCAAAAGATAAACACGTTAATTTCATGGTGATTAAAGAAATGTTTAAAAAACTATCAATTATAACTTGTGCCATTGCCCTTAGTTATTATTTTTGGGGAGAAGAAATATTTCCTGTTGAGGGAACCAATCATGTGATGGGCGTAAACCTTTACAAGAAAACGGGACTCGCTGATTGTGCTTACGACGGCCATGACTGCAGCACGGTATACTCAATCCTCCCAAATGGCTTTGAACGCGCCATTGCAGGTAACAATAAGCTGTATCTTGAAGCGATGAGAGGTTTACGTGATTCATTTATTTTCGAGGAAAGGCTCTGTGAAGTATTGCAGCGTAAAAAAATTGAGTTCGAAAACCATTTTATCAGCACTTCACATCTGATGGCTTTGCGTTGTATGCCAATAGAAGAAACATCGTCCAAAGCTAATGCAGTGATAGATACTTCAAGTGAAACGAGCCCCGCAGGGCGAGAGAATGTTGCTAATGCAGAGGAAACCCCAACAACACAGCGGGAAGTAGCAGAGTCGTTCTGGAATTAACGCCTACCTCAACACTCAAGGAATCACATGCGCCCTATTCTTGCCACCAGTTTATTTTCAGTTGCATTCTTAATATTGGCCCCTAAGCCCAATATTCAACTCAGCGCTGAAGAGGTAAATGAAAAAGGTTTGACTGGCTTTGTCACTGAAGCCCCTGAGATCGAAGGCATAAAAAACTACAGTTTTTCCTATTTAGGCATCGATAAAACATTCGATGAACTAGCATCTCACTGGGCATTTTGCCCAGAGGGTGTCAAATACTACTTCAATCGAGAGAGCCAGCAAGGCCGGATAGTTTGTAGCGTTTTAAATAGACAACCCAAAATAGATGCGACCTTTCTTTCCAAGGTTGGCGTAATCCCTGACAATAAATACCTCGAACTTTACTCTGCCAACTATATCTTCATGTTCAAATCCCCCACTCAAGGCCACCTCTCTTTTCTAGGCCACTCACTTGAGCTGACCTGGAAAGATGGCACACATCGAGAAATATTAAAAAGCGAAGATAATTACGACGTGCATTTATTAAAGGCGCTAACAGCAACAGCGGCTACAGAAAGAAATGACATTAGCAATATGCCGCCTGAGTATTATTACGGCTACATGAAACAACTGTATCTTGGACACCCCTGATAGATGAGCACTAGGAGAGCATCCTTTCATGACTGTATTTTTAATTATCGCAGGACTAATCGTTACACTTTACCTATTTCGAAGGAGGTGTAACATAGTGACTATCACTGTCAAAATGGTCATCACGCTCGTCCTTTTCTCACCAATACTCAACGCTGTCGCTGGAGCAAAGCACGTCATTAGTTCCTTAACCCATTCAGCCTTGGCATGGGCAATCATTCCACTGTCTATTTACATTCTTTTATACATCATTAGCCCCAACGCTGATGATTAAACCAACACAATTTAAGGTGAGCCTATGCAGATTGTTTTCACCATTTTGGGCATGGTTTTTTGGGTGGTTGTACTGGTGAAAGTTTTCAAATCCAACAACCCTACATGCCGGTTCATTCAACGGATGTTTATTGGGGCAATTTGTTTTGCAATCATCACTGCTGGCCCGCTCATCTACATGCGTTACGTAGATATATAGAAGCTAAATGGGCTTTATTATTTGCTTTATAATGAAATCACTAATGGCCCCTGATATCAGGGGCCATTTTTATTTATCGAAAAGATGACAAGGTTGAGGTCTAATATGTCGATAGCATTATCTGACGAATTATCCCCTGGCGACCATCTGGTCAGTCCACGGCTGGGATTTGAACATCATGGTCTTTATCTGGGTCAGGGACAAGTTATTCACTACGCCGGAGGTGTGGGCGTAAGCTCTTCCAGTGCTGGAGACGCCGAAGGCATTGAGTGTGTGTCGCTGTCTGAGTTTGCCCAAGGGCAAGCGGTGCGGGTAATTGAACATCCTCACCGTCGTTATGATGCTCAAGCGGCCATTTCACGGGCCTATCGTCGTCAGGGAGAGCAACGGTATCACCCGGCGTTCAATAACTGCGAGCACTTTGTGCAATGGTGTATCGAGGGGGTCAGCCACAGCCCCCAGGTCTCGCGGTGGCTACTGGCGGCTGCCCGTGCCACCGGCCATCCGTTGTTGGGCGGCGCCATTGTGCTGGGTGGCCTCTTGGCCACGTGGTGGAAGAGACAGGAGAATAACGATGAATAATCGCGTAGATACCACCTTACCCAGGTCCGCACGGTTGGGCTTGTCTGCCCATACCGAGGCGCGGTTTCAGACGTGGATGCAGCAGGCGCTTGCTAACCTTGCGGTATCACCAAAGATACTGAGCGAAGGACACACCGCGCTGGTGACCCTCGCCTCACCAGAATGCGTTGACAATGCTCCCCAGGCGCCGACTGTCGCATCCACACATCAGGCAGCCCACTTTCCCGACACCAGTTGTACCTTACATTGGCAATCCGGGCGCTGGGTGATTGCCAGCATGTCGTCACTGACACACATTGAGGAGACGGCCTCTCCTTGTTGTGAGCATGCCTTCTGGTTTGGTCAAGAGACCGTAGGGTATCAGTTGCAATGGGCACCGATGCGCCATGAGGCCCTGGTCATCGCACTGCAAGCGTGGGAACAACAGCTCCAATCCGTGTCGGTGCTGGTGATTGAGGTCTCCCTTGCGTTGGATAATCAGGAGCATGACATCACGCTTTGCGTGTCTCTTTGAGTTTCTGGTATCTGCATCACTGCAGACTGACCATTTTTCACCACCTCGTTCACATTGGACTATGCTCAATACCAGCAGGTACTGAATGCGTATCTCGACCTTCAGCCCTTCCAGCGCCTACCGGTCGATATAACCGCAGCGTCCTGCTCTTCCGATGTGGCGGTGTGAACGTTCATTTCAAGCCCGGACCTGACTCCAGCAGGTCTGGGCTTTCTTTTTATCCCGGAGTTTACTCATGGCCCTGCCTGTTAATCTGGACAGCTTATCCCTGCCCGTGACACAGCCTTTGCTTACCTTGCTTGGTGACACGCTCACGCACACCCAGCGTGACCTTGCCAACCTGACAGCCCTGACCTTTCACTTTCGCAATCCCATCTACAGCCCGACAACGGGTGGGGTACACCCGGTTGAAATCCGCCTCATACGCCAGGCAGGCTGCTGGCACATCGATTACATCACCGATTTGAGCTATCAAGGCCAAGGCCAGGATGCAGAGCTTTGCAAAGAGCTTGATTTCAACTTCCTAGAGAATGAGCACTATCTGCAAGGCTGGGGACCGCTCCCTATGGCAGAGGCCCAGGAGCTGTTCACCCTGTGGCAACACAATTTCCTTGCCTATGCCCAGCTGGGCTTTTTTACCGTCACCGTCACTGGTGACTGAGGAGCACAGATGCCCAAACAACCGATAGCCGTTGAGCTGGAGGCCATCAATTGGGAAGGGGAGGCGCAAGTCGTGCGTGACAGTGGCCTGACAGTACAGGGCTACAGCGTCTACCTGCGAGCAGTGGAGGCCAGTGGACTTGCGCTGGCCACCTGGATAGCGGACTACGACACCCTCAACCCCGCCTATGAACTGGCAGAACGGCTGAGTGTAGCACTGGCTATCCCGCTCAATGTGCAGGTCCCCGAACCGTTGATACCGGTGAAGCGGAGACCCACAGCCACAGCAGGAACCATCACCACAACCAACTGAGCTATCTCCAGAGTTAACCAACAACCCCTCTATATCCGTTTGACCTCGGCACGCCTCGCGCTGCCGAGGTTTTCTTTTTCAGGAGACCACCATGCGTTACCACAAGCTCAAAGCCGGGGAATGCCCCGGCACCTATGTCGTCACCGAACCCGTAACCGAGCAAGACCTGCTGCGCATCGCCAATCAGATTGCCAGGAAGCGTCTGGCAAAAGGCACTGCCATCACCAGTACCACCGAGGCCGCAGAGCGGCTGCAAACCCTGCTGCAGGACCGGGAGCACGAAGTGTTTGGCGCACTGTTTCTCGACTCCCAACACCGCGTATTGGCGTTTGAGGAGCTGTTTCGCGGAACCTTGGACAGTGCCAGCATCTACCCACGGGAAGTGGTCAAGCGGGCCTTGCTACTCAACTGCGGGGCCATCATCGCGGTCCATAACCACCCAAGCGGCGACCCGGAACCCAGCCACTCTGACCGGGTCTTTACCCAGGCCCTCAAAGGGGCCTTGGGCCTCGTCGATATCCGGTTGCTCGACCATCTGGTGGTCGGTGCTGAGGGCGTGGTCTCGATGGCCGAAAGAGGTCAGCTATGAACCAGACCCCAGATAAGTCACACCTCACCGCCCTCGACATCCTCATCAAGCTGCGCAACTGGCTGGCAGACAACGTCGAGATGCAGGCCGAGCCCGCCATCGTGGCTCACCTGCCTAACGGCTATCAGCTCACCCAGAGCGATTGTGTCGAGGCCATTGATGCGCTGCTGCATCAGCTACGCCATTAACACATCCAACAAGGGACAAGCACCATGCGATTACCTAACCCCTATTCCCTTGTGGAAACCCTCAAGAAGCTGCGCCATCGTCTGGCTACCGCCTGCAACGAGGATGCGCAGGCGTTGCTGGAAAAGGCCGTCGCCAAGGCGCGTGACGACGAGGGTTATGCCAAGCAGTTTGAAGAGACCTTGCTGCAGGGCTCTACCGTCGAGATACGCGAATGCCTCAGTTGCTTTGGCGACTACTTCGAGCGCTCCCGAGACGCACCGCCCTACTACCCGCATCGCGATGCCGTTAACGGCATTGATTGTGCACTCTACGCCATCCTGTTCGATGCGGCTTACCCAGACGCAGCGCGGGCACAGCAATAACATGTATACCGATCGCCGAATAACATGCATGCCGATCACGTTTCCACCCAATAACCCGGATCATCAAACCAGAATCATCAGGTCCAACACCATGATCCGGATATTCCGATCCCCCCAACAAGGCCACCTCACTACAGGTGGCCTTTTGCATTTCAAGGAACTATGCCCATGTCTGCCTTCATGATCGATCGCAAGGACTACCTTACCTTTGCCGTACAGTTACACCGCTTTTGCAATGCCCCGATGCCGCCGCACTACACCCTTGAGTTGCTGCGCACCCTCTGGTGGAACTCACCAATGGATGTCACCAGTACCTGGACGTGGCGGGTAGACCGGCTGGTGCGGCTGATGATGCTCGCCAACCGGCGTGCAGTTTGGCATCGCTATCAGCTGAGGCGTCAGCAAGAGCACAAGGAACCACGCCAGCCCCGCTCGACCAAGCTGAGCCCACTAAAACCTGCCCACCGTTACCATCAAGCACCACTCACCGATGCCGAACTGGTGGCCCTCTACAAATTCACCTGCTGCGCCTTGTACCAGTCGAGCGAATGGACCGGCAGTCCTGAGCAGGCGCCACGGCTAGTGAAGGTGATACAGCAGTTACAGCAGGCGCTGGCGCAAGACGTGCTGACCCGGTTGTCACTGTGGGAGCAAGCCCCTTGGGGAGAGATGTGATGAGCCTTTCCATCACCCTGACGGTGACAAGCTCACCTCCGCGCTCAACTGCCCATATAGCCCAGCGTATCGCCGATGACATGGCACACCTGCATCATCGTCTGGGGGATGGGGTCAGTGATGAATTGGGCATCAGCATCAGTTACCTCGTTGAACAGTTTGCGCTGCTGGCAACAGCTTACCGAGAACCTGCAGAAAGGGAGAAACACCCATGATCGAGTTCAACGATAGCTTCACTCAGGTCGCAGTCGCTCAGGCAATGAGCGCACATGGCGATTTGCATCGGCTCATTACCTATCAGCTCACCTTCCCGAAGTGGGCACACGACTATGACGAGACCGGCAAGCGCACTGGCCCCGATAAGATCAAGCCCGTGCCAACGATGCACAAGACCTCGCTGTTCGTGAGTCCACTGGACATGGTGGACGACCTGCCCCGCGAGATTAACTTTGCGTGGTGGGAGCGTGAGTGCAACGACCTCGGCTATCCCGTTGGGGAGTGGCGACGCACCATTGTGGGTGCCTACGTCAACCACGGCAGTAATGACAAGCCGGATTGGAGTAGCCATACATGACCATGACAATGCCCACTACTCCAGCAATGGAGCCAGATGTCGCTATCGCCAGGCTCCGGGCCCATATCGAGGAGTTCATTGCACTGGTGTTGACTCAAAAGCTCGATGCTCTGTTAGCCAGTCTGGTGCGCTCCGGCGTACTGACTCTCGATAACTGGGATGGGGCCAACCTGGTCCTGCCTCGCACTGTGACCACTGCGCTGCTGGAGGCTGCCGCCGAGCGGGTGATTTGGCATAGCCACCGCCGTCGCTATCAGCGAGACATCAACCGCCTCAAGCAAGCGCTGTAGACATCCTCCCGCAGTTGCACACCACAACCCCACGCAGCCCCTCACACCGAGGGGTTGTTTGCATTTGAAGGAACCCAACCATGCACGACCTGCGTGATTACAAAAACCTGTCTACTCGGCAGATAACCGCTGCCATCGGCAAGCTCAACCACAACACCGTGCCAAAGATAATGACCCATCTGGCATTACGGACCAGACAGCCCCATCCGCTTGGTAATGGCCGCAGCAGAGCCAAGGCCCTCACGCTGCTGCGCCGGGTCAAGAAGGCTCACAAGGCAGGACGAATCCCGCTTGAGCTCACCGTGACGGGTTGCCGTATAGACAGGGGGAGCCATCAGGCTGACCGCTACTACTACGACCGCACGCTACTGGCCCAAGACTGGCAGCAGTTCGACACCGAGGAAGACGCCTGGTACTTCGGCATCTGGATTAACACCGAGAAGCTGGAGACCTTTACCTATGCCGAGGGGGATACCAGCCATGTGATTGCGCCGAGCGTCGAGGCGTTTCGGGCCGAGCTGGCGCGGCTCTACCAGTACCACCCACAAGCCCCAGCGTTTATCAGCATCGACCCGGAAGCAGGCGTTGTGACCCACCATTTTGAAGCCAAACCGGAGGTGTGACATGGCGAAAAACATCACCATCAAGGTGCCCGGCAAACATCCGCAAACCGGCGAGCTCACCACCTTTGAACTCAAGGGCCAACGCATGGATATCGACATCGGCGGACAGGCGGTGCCCTTCCTCATTCACGGGAGGGGCATCGGCACCTCGCTCACCCACATCCCGAGCGGCTATCGCATCGCGCTGCTCGGCGGCTGGCTCACCGCGCGTTACGCAATCCCTGAGAATAAGCCCAGCAGAACGACCTGCGCCCGGATGGCCATAGACCGACTGGTGGCCCAATACGGCTCGCAGCACCTACTGGACCGGCTCAATTGCAAGCCGGTTATCAATCAACAGTAATCACCGCCCAGACGACAACAAGGAGCGATGCAATGACCAACACCCTACCAACAATGCCTGTCCTACAGGTCGGCTATCCGGTGATGAAAATGCTGGATGTCGCCATGAGCACCATCGTGGGCGATTACGATGACGCAGACCTGGTACCAGAATGGCAATGGGTCAAGCGTATGGCCTCCCATGAACATGTCGGTGTGAAGGATGACTCCGCCTACGAATATATGTTGAACCTGGCCTTGGAGCTCGATGCCTACCCGCCAACGTTACAGCCCTTGCTCGCAGCAGCAACGCAAGCCGGGGTGAGCTACATCCTGTTTTACAACGACTAGCCACTGCGTCTGTCACTGCGGCCCGGCAGCTTTCGGCAGCCTCGGCACCAACGGACACGACAGCCCAGCACCGCTTATCCACAAACAGCATAAAGGGCCAGCCCTCACTGGCTGGCCCTTTGCATCCAAGGAGTCACCGAACATGACCCGTCTCATCACCGGACTCGAGGTGCATCGCTATGCCCCCGAGCTTAACAAATTGCATCTGCGCAACCGCCAGATGTTACCAGCCCCAGGTATCACCACCATCAAGGAAGCCAAAGCCCGTCTGTTTAGCCGCTGGCAGCCAGGGCATCAGGTGACCATCACAGTAAGTCACCCTGACTACGTCAATCTCTCCCGGCTCTACAGGGGGCGACTGGCAAGCCTGACCGACCTCCCTGCTAACTTGACCAGACTACGCCAGCGCCACAACGTGCCCGGCACCATCATCGACATTGAATTGAGGTATCGCTAATCATGACCACGACAACCACCCACACCCAGGACCAACAACCCGCAGCACCAGACCAACTCACCCGGATTTTTGCACAGTGGGGCTTGCCCCACACCGTGACACCGCGCTTTGGCGCTCGCCTTATCCAAGAGCATCATCGCCTGCACTTTTTGTCAGACCGAGCCTCATTGATTGGCGAATGGGAGGCGGTGGCTATCGACCAGCTTGAAGCTGTTTTCCCAGCCATCATCAAGGAACTGGAAGCCAAATTGCTGACTGGGGAGCTGGATGCTCAGCGCCAGCAACGTATCACCGTCCATCACGGTGGTTTCACCTGCGAAGCCGATGCCCTCGGCAGCCATGGCTATGTCTACGTAGCGATTTACTCTGCGACAAGCATGGACGCCAATCCTGAGCGCCAGGCGTGACCTCCAAAAATGGAATGTGGTAATATTTTTATACCCATTCGTCCGTGATAAGTGTGTGGGTCGTGGGGAAGGCCAATACGTGGCCTTCCCTTTGTTTTTTGTAGCCATCATCCGAACAAAATCACCACCCCATCACCTGACTGCCCCCTACTTTTCCGGTATCATGCGGGCCATGTTTTCCACAGAACCAATTCTCGATATGCCATGTATCGATTGGCTGTGCCTGCACTCAAGCCAAGACGAGACACATGGCAAATCAGACTGTAACCGTGACCTTACCGCCAGTTTGTACGGCGCACTGCATGACCCCGTCTGAAACGTCTGTTCGCCCGCATCCAAGGGGCCGTCACCGATGGCTCATCGTCAATGGGCGGCGCGTCTTCAGATAGGCGCTCTGCATTCACAATGCTATACGTCGCCTCCACGTCTGGTGACGTCGTGGCGCAACATACATCAACAGGAATAACCGCATGACAAGTACTCAACAACGTGCCGCATTACAACGCCAAATTTGGGCCATCGCCAATGAGGTGCGTGGCGCAGTGGATGGCTGGGACTTTAAGCAGTATGTCCTCGGCACGCTGTTTTATCGCTTCATCAGTGAAAATTTCGTCAACTACATTGAAGGCGGTGATGACAGCATCAACTATGCGGCGCTCGCCGATAAAGATATCCCGCTTGAGGTAAAAGTGGATGCCATCAAAACCAAGGGCTACTTTATCGCCCCCAGCGATTTGTTTGTGAACGTCGTCAAAGACGCACATACCAACGAGAGCTTAAATACCGACCTGGCTCATATCTTTTCTGCCATTGAAAGCTCTGCCAATGGCTACCCATCAGAGCGCGACCTGAAAGGGTTGTTCGCCGACTTTGATACAACCAGCAACCGCTTGGGCAATACCGTCACCGACAAAAACAAGCGCTTGGCCGCCGTGCTCAAAGGGGTGGCCGAACTGGACTTTGGTGACTTTGATGGCAGCCAAATCGACCTGTTCGGCGATGCCTACGAATTCCTTATCTCCAACTATGCGGCCAACGCCGGTAAATCAGGTGGCGAGTTCTTTACGCCGCAGCATGTGTCCAAACTGATTGCGCAGCTCGCCATGCACAAGCAAACCCGTGTTAATAAAATTTATGACCCCGCTTGCGGCTCTGGCTCCCTGCTGCTGCAAGCCAAGAAGCACTTTGATGCCCACATCATTGAAGATGGCTTTTTCGGCCAGGAGCTCAATCACACCACCTACAACCTGGCTCGCATGAACATGTTCTTGCACAACATCAACTACGACAAGTTCAACATCCAATTGGGTGACACCTTGCTTGAGCCGCATTTCAGTGATGACAAGCCCTTTGATGCCATCGTCTCCAACCCACCTTACTCAGTGAAGTGGGTGGGGAGTGATGACCCAACCCTGATTAACGATGACCGTTTTGCGCCTGCTGGCGTGCTGGCTCCCAAATCCAAGGCTGACTTTGCCTTTGTGCTGCACGCACTGAGCTACCTCTCTGCCAGAGGCCGCGCCGCCATCGTCTGCTTCCCTGGCATCTTCTACCGTGGCGGGGCTGAGCAGAAAATCAGAAAATATCTGGTCGACAACAACTATGTTGAAACCGTGATTTCGCTGGCGCCCAATCTCTTTTATGGCACCACCATTGCGGTGAATATTTTGGTGCTCTCAAAGCGCAAAACTGAATCAACTACTCAGTTTATTGATGCCAGCGGTCTGTTTAAAAAGGAAACAAATAACAACATCCTCACTGACCAGCATATCGAGCAAATTATGCAGGTGTTCGATAGCAAAGAGAATATCGCGCATTTTGCCAAATCGGTCTGTTTGGATGATATCGTGGCCAACGAATACAACCTGTCCGTAAGCAGCTACGTGGAAGCCAAAGATAACCGTGAGGTTGTGGACATTACCCAGCTTAGCGCCGAACTGAAAACCACGGTGGCCGCCATTGACAAGCTGCGCAAAGAGATTGACCTCATCGTGGCCAAAATCGAAGGAACGGCGATTGAAGAAAGACCGACCGAGGGCATGGACGGCGAAGGAGAGGTAGCATGATGTTAGAGAATAAATTAAACATCACCAATCAGGTTGAACTTGCCAAAGCTGAGGAGAAAATCAGTAAGCAAAAGGCTAAGCAACTTTTCGACTCTGGCGACATTAACAAGGCCGA
>NZ_JBFODQ010000097.1:0-11371 GCF_040908355.1 Aeromonas sp. R2-2
TACTTTGCCAGCGAGTCAAGGAAAGGTACGCGTTCATAACCTCCCGACTCGACCGGTACAGTGTCGTTACCCTGTGCCAGACCCTGGGGGTTCACCGAAGTGGCTTCTACGCGTGGCTGAAACAGCCTACATCGCCACGACAGCAGGAGGACGAACGACTGACCGGATTGGTCAAGCAATCCTGGCTGGAAAGTGGTGCTGTCTACGGTTATCGCAAGATCCATCGCGACCTTCGTGACGCAGGGGAAGCCTGCGGCAAGCACCGTGTGGCCAAATTAATGAGGCGGGAAGGGCTGCGTTCGCAAACGGGCTATCAACGCCGCAAGGGGCATTATGGAGGCAAGAGCCCGCAGGCTGCCCCAAACACGCTGGCACGTCAGTTTAAGGTGCCAGCCCCCAACCTCTCCTGGGTGACTGACATTACCTACATCCGTACTCAAGAAGGGTGGCTGTACTTGGCGGTGGTGCTCGACCTGTTCTCTCGCCAGATCGTCGGCTGGGCGATGAAGTCACGCATGACGGCAGACTTGGCGGTTGATGCGTTATTGATGGCCGTCTGGCGGCGCAAGCCCAAGCAGCCGGTACTGGTGCATTCGGATAGGGCAGCCAGTTTACCGGTGCTGAATGGCAGGACTTTCTGAAGGCCCACAACCTGAGTTGCAGCATGAGCCGACGTGGCAACTGTCACGACAATGCTGTCGCCGAGAGTTTCTTCCAGTTGCTCAAACGGGAGCGGATCAAGCGCAGGATTTACGCGACAAGAGACGAAGCCCGCAGCGATGTGTTTGATTATATCGAGATGTTTTACAACCCAATCAGGCGTCATGGTTCCAATGATGGGCTGTCACCGGTAGAGTTTGAAAGGCAGTTTATTTTTCAGCAACAGAGTGTCTAGAAAACCAGGGGCGATTCACGGAGTATTTATCGCCATCCTCCAGCGGTACCACTGCCCAATAGTCATTGATAGCGACAGCCTTGACCTCTGTACTTTTAAGGTTGTATATCTTGACCAGATCTCGTAGCAACACACCACTATAAGTGTGCTCCCCTTTGGTCCAGGGGGTCTGAGTCTTGACTTTCGTCTGAGGTAAAGCCCCAAACTCAGCCCGGGTTAATACAACTTCCCCTTTACCATTGCAACAGCCATCTCCCTTAATCTTGAGGAATGGCTCATTTGCGCACACCATCCCTGAGACGAGACAGCTCGATAACAACATCCTGCTAAACCATCCATCCATGATAAACCATCCATGATGGTTAACACATTTGTTAATGTCATTTTTTAAATATGAATGCAACCTGTAGAGCACTTACAATGAATAAAGTAGCAATAAGCGGGACAGAGCCCATTTACATTAAGAAGCATGGCATTACCTTTCAGTGTTTGGCACATTTTTTTGGCTCGAACACCGATAAGCCTGGAGATGATTAAGAGGGGGGGCGTGCGCCGCATGACAGCTCTTGTCGAATTGAGCAACAATATCGCGCATAGGTTATGGTGGCTACTAAACCATCTAAAACGGTGTCGGGGATGATGAGGTTACAGCCTCCATGACTAATTGATAGTCGCGCTCAAAATGTATGGTGTCCTGTGGCTTTATAAAAGGGAGCCATTGTAATATTTGTGTTGAGGAAGGGGATTGATACCAACGTATTGTACTTCGATAAAACTTTGGTAATAAATTGTTTGGTGAGCAATGAACAACTTGACCTATAACGGAGCCTTCAGATGGAAGAGCAATAATGTAGTCAGCTCCAATTTTTAATTTTTTATAGCTTAAAATACCAATTCCTCCTAATCCAATATGACGAACAATCACATAGGGTACAGGATTGAAGAAATCCATATACGGATTGGTTCTATTGCATAATGCAATGTACCCCCCTCCGATCAGGTGGTAGCGGCGATGATGTTGTCGCCCCCCGCTGGCGATATTCAGTGGAGGGAGATCCTTTACTTGTTCAATAGAATCGAGTTGCTCTCTGACGTTCATCTACGATCCCAGTATAACCTTGGTTGTACGTAACATTTTTAGCACATGATAGAGCGAGGGGCAATGATGTGAGACCTTGAAAAGGTCCAGACGTGATTATCTAATCATAAATTTGATAAGGCGGCGAATTCAGATAATTAAGAGCAACACCTATGGTACATGGGATAGAAGAGGCCACCTGCCGCTTCTGGTTCGCATCTTCTCGCCAAAGAAACAAAGCCAAACACTATGAAATACGCGCAGTTAGCCGATGGGTAACGATACCAGATAGCCTGCTAGTGTGGCCATGGTTTTAACCAGGCCAGTATTGTCAGACGATTAGGCGTTCAGTGACTTACCATCAGCGGTGAACTGCAGCGTAACAGGGCGGAACAAGGTTACCAACCACAGTAAGTAAACTCGCAGTCCCTTGACGGCAAAAAGCGAGACACAATAATCGTATCCCACTTTCTACACAGGTTTTTGTCTAGCAAGTCAGGGGGCCGGAACAAATCAGCGGTGTGGGTAAGCTCATTGATAGCAGCTGCAGTTTGTGGGACGGGTAGGTGGATACCCTGGTGGGCAAGCAAGGCTGCGGCGCTATCCGTCAGTCTGGTAGAACGTAAGAGCGGACTCTATCAGGTGTGATATGTGCCCACCAACAGCGCTAACCTAGTGGCAGACGCCATCATCTGCATGCTGGCCCCTTATGGGACTACATGTATACTGTCGCGGCTGATAACGGCAGCGCGTTTGTTGAACATGAGTGGGTAGGCGCGGTACTGGAAGCACAAGTTTATTTTGCGCCCCCGAACTGCCTATGAGAGAAAGATTCGAATGAAGATTACGATGGTTTGCAGCAGCAAGATGTACCAAAGGGTAACGGCGGGAATCTGGTGACCTCGGGTGTCTTCACATGGGGCTTCGCGAACGGCGGGGCCATCAGCTTGACGGTATGCCCCAGCCCTTGCAATTTATTGGCCCAGTAATGGGCACAGCCGCAAGCCTCCATGCCTGATCAGGCCAGGAGGAAGATTGCTAAAGAATGAGAGCATCTGATCCTGCTTTTAAGGACCGTCTTGCCATGTTGATGAACGCCATCTAATTGGCAGAGATCTTTTGCCAGATCGATACCGATAGTCGTAGCCTGCATGGTGGTCATCTCTCTCATCAGTGGGAACGCACATTCGCCACTTTGGCACTCAGATGCCATTTTGGGAAGGGGCGACCATTCCATTAACGCCCCGTGTAACTCAAAGTGAACTTATTTTTCAGCGAGTGTTGCACTTTAGAGTTGAACTCGCCTAAAGTCATAAAAAATGGACGCTGTTATGAACGGAGATAGGACCATGACTGGAATATCAATTCGTAGTAAATTATGGATGCTAAATAGCTGTTCCGAATAGTAGATCACCGGAGGTATGGAACTCAGTCCAGTTTGTGCGATCTCATTAGTCGCCAAACAAAACAAGCCGCACCCAAAGGACTGATTTGATGCCTATCCTACCACCCCTGCCACGACCACAACTGCGCCGCATTCACAAAATCATCCATGTCACGCGTGATAAAGAGCATGCTCGTCGCTTGATGGCTATCTTGCTGCTGCATGAAGGACGCACGGTCACTGAGGTTCATCACCTTACCGGCGCTGCTCGCTCGACCATCGGCCGTTGGCTTCGGTGGTATCAAGATGAAGGTGTGGCTGCGTTAGAAGCCTTACCGGCTGGCCGTGCCCCGGTCCTACCTGTCGCCAAGATTGTCACCTTACTGGTGCTGCTCATGCAGTTTTCTCCGCAAGATTTTGGTTATCAGCGCAGCCGCTGGTGTACCGAACTATTGGCTATCAAAATCAATCGGTTAACAGGCCTCAATATGGCAGCCTCCACGCTCCGCCGATGGTTACCACGTATGGGCATTGTCTGGCGAAGGCCCGTGCCGACCTTGCGGATAAAAGACCCAGCCTATCAGGAGAAAATGGCGAATATCGACGCGGCACTGGCCCGCTGTGATGCCGATAATCCGGTGTTTTATGAGGATGAAGTCGATATAGACCTCAATCCCAAATTAGGGGCCGACTGGATGTTCAGAGCGCAGCAAAAGCGGGTTGTCACACCGGGACAGAACGCGAAACATTACCTGGCAGGCGTTCTCCATGCAGGCAACGGAAGAGTGCTTTACGTCAGTGGGATAAAGAAAAACTCATCCCTGTTTATCGCCATGCTGGAAAAGCTGCGTCGCCACTACCGACGAGCCAAAACCATCACGCTGATCCTCGATAACTACATCATTCACAAAAGCAAACAGACCGCGCGATGGTTGAAGAAGAACCCCAAGTTCTGCCTGGTATTCCAGCCAGTTTACAGCCCTTGGGTTAATCACATAGAACGACTGTGGCACAAGTTACATGAAACCATCACGCGCAATCATCAATGTAGAGGAATGACCAGCCTGCTGGCCCGAGTGAAACACTTCATGGATACCGTGTCTCCTTTCCCGGGGAATGGCTACAAGGAGGTCAAGTGCCGAGCTGACATGGTGGGGATCTTCCCCAACGAAGAGAGCATTATGCGGCAGCAGGGAGTGGTGCAGGCGGAGCATAATGAGGAATGGCTCTTGCAGAATCGGAACCTACCGCAGCAGAGCATGGCGGAGATAAATTGGGTTGGTGATGAAGTGATAGAAGCGCTGCCACTGAGCGCATAACAGGAGCGTCACTGAGCCGAAGAGCTGCAACGGAATGCACACCACCTTGACGGACGTGACCTGAAGAAATTTAAGTGTTCGAAGATAATTAGCGTTTTGATCATAAAATGACTTTTTCGGTGGGTGTATATGGATCCCGAACAGCAACAAAAGTTGATTGAACAACTCATTCCTCAACTGCGGAAAAAGAATTTCTCAGCAATTTTTGCACAGCTCACAGATTCCGAAAGCAATAACGGTCGCTTTTTGCTCAAAATGGAGCTCCAGCGCAGATGTGCCTCTTGCCGCAGGGTCATCGACATGCGGGACGCCTTGGCAGATGAGTGTCAAGTATATGAATTTAAAGACATGATCCACTTCATGCCGGCAGAGGCTATCAGTCTGTTCCAGAGTCAGTGTTTTATTTACCGTGATGACTACACGGTGGGTGTCTACGAGGTGATGCAGCAGTGGCAAAAACAGCGGCAGCAGACACGAGTAAAAGGTAAAGCCACTACACGGGCCAACCCTTTCCAGCAATATGAAGTGAAGACTATCCCATTTGCCAGCTATTATGGCCGTCGCCAAGAGAGGATGCATATCAGCTCACCAGTAGAAGTCATACTCCAGGATGGAGTCAGGCTCCTTGCCAAGACATCACACCTTTCTCCTGAGGGCATTCGTATCTCGGTGCCTTATCTACCGACCTACCAAACCGGTGATCAAGTAAAGGTTATCTTTACCGGGTTGGAGCACGACAGCGCCAATACACTATTACAACAACCTGTGCATTACCAGATTCTGGGTGAGGAGAATAAAGAGGGGCGATTCTGGCTAATACTGATCCGCACTGGTGACAACCCGGCCTTTGATACCTTTATCAAAGAGTTCATCAAGGTCAATAAAGGCCATCATCGGATAAGCGTCGATCATCTGCTTTCCGCTGCGGTCATCAAGGGACACGAGCAGTTCTATCTACCGCGTATGACCGGCATACCACTCTTTTTTAGTTCGGGCTCAAACCCCAAGCTGGAGATAGCTCTGCGCAGTGAGAATAACCAGCACCTTTTCGAAAACTGGCATGACGAAAAAAACCGTGATGCACTGGCTGGACTATTTTACGCCGACCGAATGAAACGCCTCTGTCCGGCACCTGGAGCTATCAGAGAAACGCTGTTCTACAGCTTTTCCCATACTGTGAAAAATAAAATCTACTTCTTCTCAGCCACATCAGGAGAGTTACAGCTAAGTGGTTTGACCAAACTGTTCTTTCAGGTTGGCGCACATCGCCCCAGCTGGCGTGTTTATAAATTTTCGCTGGAACGATGTGAGTTGTCAGAAGCAGATCTGGGCCAGATAGTCGGGCTTGAAGACTCTCAATTGCATGACATCCAGTTACTGGAGCGCATTAAAGAGATCGGTTATTGCGGTTTATTGCAAGAGATCAGCCTCGACTCACACCGGGAAGAGTTCTACGATGAAGGAGGGACAATCAACAATCCCAACGAGCTACAACGATTTGGCCACGAACAAGAACTCAGGCCTTTCGAGATTGAGTTTTTGCAATATGTGCAGCTGCGCAAAGAACAACGCTACATCCACAAGACGGAGATAACCATCAGCCACAATGGCAGATCCTGGCAGGGCTTAACCCGCGATATCTCCGCCCATGGTATGCAGATTGAGCTGGAAGAGGTCTTTATCGGTGAGAAAAACGATGTTGTGACTATTGCCCTGCCCCGGCTGCAGGAGCTGGCTAAAACAATGGACTTGCAGCATATCCCATACCGGTTGGTCAGCCTCAATATGACCCGCACGGTATTGCACCTTTGCATTGAAGGGGATGCCGCCCGCCACATTGGCCGACAGTTCTTCACTCTGCTTATCGAAAGTAATCAGAAAAAGCTGAAAACGGTCCCGGAGCATCACCGCTATCGGGGACTTGCCAGGGCGCTACGCAATATTTACACCTGCCATCTTTTCAATACCCCACTATACGTCAACAAGCTAAATGGTAGTCCGAAGCCGGCATCTATTGGTAAATCTCTCAAACCGCGTTCATTACACAGAATGCTTACTGTTTGTACTGCCAATCCGGAGCATGGCAACCTCTATCCATTGTTTCAGGGGGACTTGCTGAAAGACGTATTGATGACACCGCTTCGTCATCAGGAACGAGATGATAAACCAAGGCTGGAAGAAGTCTACGTATCGTACGTGCAAACAAACTCAGGCTGGCCACAAATCAATAGCTGCCTAGCCAACTCGTTCAGCAACGTGCAAGAAAAGCGGCAATTTATCGAGCAGGCATTACAGCAGGGAGAGTTTTATTCAGTACTGGTTGGCATATCCCGAACTGGCCGACCAGATATCAACTTCGTCGCTAACGAGCTGGATACCATCGCAAAATTTGCTATTCACAAAGCGAAGAAGCTGGAGGAAGAGCTTTGGAGCGTAGTCGGAGTCTGTGAGCTGACCGATACGACAGAAGCTACGTTGTTCCGACTGGGTGTCATGCAGCAAGTCCCCTAGCGGGCAAACCGTTCCGTCTTGAGGAAGGATGAACCCATATTCAGCTAACAGCCCCCGGAGCTGGCTTGGGCTGTTCCGGCCTTGGCGAACACGATGCAGAGCCAGTACGGCTGAGCTCGCAGTTCTTTATCGGCACAAAACGCATGGTGGGTCTGGTCACCGCTTCACAAATAGCCTCAGAGTCAGCAGCATCATTTTTGTTGGTTTTGACGTAAGGCTTGACGAATTGCGGGGCCATCAGCTTGACGGTATGCCCCAGCCCTTGCAATTTATTGGCCCAGTAATGGGCACAGCCGCAAGGCTCCAGGCCAGGAGGAAGATTGCTAAAGAATGAGAGCATCTGATCCCGCTTTTAAGGAGCGTCTTGCCATGTTGATGAACACCATCTAATTGGCAGAGATCTTTTGCCAGATCGATACCGATAGTCGTAACTTATATAGAGGCCGCCTCTTCTGCGTCAGTGGGAACGCACATTCGCCACTTTGGCGCTCAGATGCCATTTTGATTTTGGGGAGGGGCGACCATTCCATTAACGCCCCGTTCAGTTTGTTCATTGCGCTCACACTCGTTATCTCCCTTCCTATCCGCGGGTCATTAGGTATTGCTCGGCACCCTGCTAGAGTTTAGTTCTCAACTCGGTTTCCCTGACGTCGCTTGTAGAAGGAGAAGCAAGAGTACAGGTACTATTTGTTGCTGTGTTAAATACACAGTTTTGTGAGATTTAATGATGAGCTAGATTGCCTGAAGATGGCGCTGACGAGACTAGCCTAGGATGGCTGTAACCTGTTGATCTCTTTATTTTTATTTTTATTTTTATTTTTATTTTTATTTTTTTTTGTTTTAGGTCTAGATTTTTTTAGTAATGATGAATTTTACCTGTTCTTTTTTTTGCGTGGGGGCGCCGCTCAATTATGCTCGTTAGTTATAACGTTATAAGTAAGATATGTAAACATCATGCTTAGATACGGAATTGAATGGGGGTTGAATAATATAGTTATGGTTATCGAGGTAAATTGAGGGTGGTATGATGCTTAATCAGCTGTTTGGCTCATTCGATTTACGGACCTATGTACTGAGGTCTGCTAAGTTGTCATATTCGGTGTACAAAAGATCGGTGATGTCGATGTTTTGGCGCAGAAGGTCTTCGCTTTCTGGATTTTTATTTGTGTGGTTGAATATATTTATTCAAGTATTCTTCCCTATATCTCTCTCCTTTTCCGCTCGCGCGCAAGCTAAAGATGGTAGCTCATATTACCTACAAGAACGCACAAGCATGTCTTTTTCTGAAGAGCCGCTCATCACAGGAACAAAAGACAATGATGAGATGACTCCTGGCCCACTGCTCTCGCCTTCCAGTGTGAAAACACGTGACGCTGGTTCCTTTGAGTCTATGTGGGCGCCCGGTGTTACCTCGCACAACGCCCCCTCGCGCGAGGAAAAAGTGAGCGACAATGCCATTCCAGAAATTTTTCCTGAGCAAGCTAGCGTGAAGGGATCACCTTTCCAGGAGATTGTTGATGAGAATGCCATCGCAGTCATTGCCACTGAGGCTGCGCAACTAGTATCAGGATCATCCCGCAAAGCTAATGCTTTGTCTAAAGCGGTTGGTATTGGTGAGCGTATGGCAAACACTGCTGTACAAGATTGGTTAAATCAATACGGAACTGCGCAGGTGTCATTTGACAGCAAGGGAAAAGGGGCGTTAGACGTTCTTTTTTCTTTAGCTGACTACGGGGATTCTCTATATTTCTCTCAACTTGGATATCGTTCCGGAAATGATAGAGATATATACAACCTGGGGTTAGGTGCACGTTACTTCAACGATGTGTCGATGTTGGGTGTCAATTCGTTTTATGATTTTGATGCCAAGAGCTCGTCGAGTCGTCTTGGGTTAGGAACTGAGATATGGACTGACAACGCTAAAATTTCAGCCAATATATACACACCTATCAGTGGGTGGCGTCAATCCTCCGTTCCATCGATGCAGGATTATGATGAAAGGGCTGCCAGAGGGGCCGACATTAAGCTGAGTGGCAACCTTCCATCTTTGCCACAGCTCGGGGCAAATATTTCCTATGAAAAATACTTTGGTAACGAAGTCGCATTGACATCGCAATCCGATCGTCAGCGTAATCCTTCTTCTATCGGGGTTGGGGTCGATTACACGCCTTTTCCTTTGCTTAAGTTTGGTGTTGAGCATAAAAATAGCACAGGCAGCAATGCGACAAGCTTTACTGCTGGGTTAACCTATCGTTTGGGTGTTTCTTTATCTGAGCAACTAAATGGAAATGCCGTAGCGGCATCACGTTCTTTACAGGGTAGCCGGTTACAGTTGGTTGAACGTAACAACAACATCGTTTACGAATATAAAAAACAAGAACTAATAAACCTGCACTTAACATCAGAAGGCAATCCATACTCAGGTGAGACAGTCGTGGTGACGGCTCATGTCACTAGCAAATATGGGATTGATAAGGTTGTGTGGGATGCGTCATCGCTAATGGCAGATGGTGGCTCTGTCACGCCTGTTGGTAATGATCGCGCTAAAATTATTTTACCATCTATTGGGCAGGCAATACCTTTTCGTAATGCCTATGAGCCTAGGTCATCTTATATCATAGGTGCTATTGCCAAAGATAAAAAAGGAAATAGCTCTGAACGTGCGACAATTACACTTGATACTCAACGTAGCCCCTTCGACGTCTCATCTATCTCTTTGAGTAAAACCTCGGCTATCGCCGATGGTGTTGATTCAATAGATATCACCGTGTCTGGCATGAACGGTGAAACTGGTCAGCCGTTGGTCGGAGAACCTATTTATTTGGCGCTGACAAACACTACGCAAGGTCAAGTAATTAAAGAGGTCCGAGGCGAACTTGATGTAAATGGCTCATTAAGCGTCTCCGTGAGTACCACTCTCGCTGGTCAGGTATCTGCTGTTGCTGAGATTATTCGTAATGGTAATCGCGGTTCAGCGTTAATGACTTTTGTTGGTGATGTAAATGGCGCGAGCTTCGATAATTCAGTGGTCGAACTGGTTGCTGATAATGCAATCGCTAATGGCCGTGATAAAAATAAAATTATTGTTAGGTTGTATGATCGCAACAACAACCTGCTTCCTAATACCTCAATTAACGTTGTGGGGAGTCAAGGTGTCTCGGTTGCTGGAGAGGTGAGTACTGATGCAACGGGTATGGCCGAGATCCCCTTTAGCAGCACGCGTGCTGGTTCTGCAACCGTTCAACTTACAATTAATGGTTCAACCAAATCAATTGTAAGTAATTTCCGTGCAGATGAAGCTTCAGCTGCGATATCTAAGATGGACGTTCTGATTGACAATGCAATTGCTGATGGCGAGTCTGAGAACGAGGTTTCGGTAAGTGTGATTGATGCGTTTGGCTCACCTGTTCCTAGTGTAAACGTTATATTTGATATGCCAGGGAATGTATTGATTTCCTCAAATGGTAGAACAGATGAAAATGGTATTCTCACTGCAAAGCTGAAGTCTATTTCAGCTGGTCCATATGTTATTTCTGCAACCGTTAATGGCCGCAGTGAACAGTGCACCCTGACTTTTTTGCCAGATGTGTTTTTTGCAAACATTCAGCTTCTGTCAGTCTCCCCCAGGGATGGTGTTGTTGCAGATGGAACGGATGGCCACTGGATTGAGGCCTACCTAAAAGATCCCAAAGGAAACTCGATTGCTAATGAAGAGATAATGTTTGCATCCGATGGGCAAGCAACTCTTTCAGAGCGAAATATTGTAACTGATATAAATGGCAGAGGGCGTGTTTTTGTCACATCCCAATATGCCCGAGTGGTTAAAGTTGATGCTGTAAGTAAATTGAAAGCTAAAGCTTCGATTGAGTTGCCTTTTGCCGTGGACTTGAGCGGTGTCACTGTTTTCGGTGGGAGTATTCAGCTCGAAAAAGATGGGGCTGTTGCAAATGGCATCGATACAAACAAGGCTTTTGTGGACTTCCAAGATCGCCAAGGTGAGCCTGTCAGAGGTGAAGTGGTCGCGTTTACCTTGGTTGGGCCTGATAACAACGAACGTACTTTTGAAAGCCTAACCAATGAAAATGGCCGTGCTGAGTTGCTCTTTGGCAGTACAACAGCTGGTATTCACTCATTGATTGCAAAATTAGGTGTAGCCAGTTCAACCATACCCACTCAGTTTGTGG
>NZ_JBFODQ010000098.1:0-58180 GCF_040908355.1 Aeromonas sp. R2-2
CTTCTTGGCGTTGCTGATGCGGCGCAGCTCGCGCCATACCCCGACCGGGGCGCCGCCGATCTGCTGGAAGGTGCGAATGCCCCACCAACTGGCCCAGGCCACGGCATGCAAGGCGCCCTCATCGGCGGCAGTGCCTGCCTCTTCGTCATCGTCCAGGTAGGCGCCGTCGATGTTCTTGGCAATGTATTTGGCGATATAGCCCGCGGAATCGCCCTTGGCCGGGTCTATCTCTTTCCAGTCGAAGCGGGGAGTAAAGTCGGTAAAGGGTGGGGCGCCCTTGATATCCCGCACCAGCTCTTCGTGGTCATCGGTCAGGGCATAGCGTTGCAGGATGCCGATCACCCGGTTGCGATCTTCCGGGCGCATAAATAGCAGCAGGTGCCAGTGCGGGGTGCCGTCGTGGTGAGCCTCGCACACGCGAAATCCATAAACGGGCGCGTTCCACCGTTTGAGGGCGGCTCTGGCGCGGCTCCAGAGTTTGGCCAGATAGGCGCAGGTCTCCCGCGGCGTGGCCCCTTGATAGCGCTTGTTCTCTACCGCTTTGCCGTTGTGCTTTTGTGTCCAGGCATGAAAGCGGCTCGGGGCGGTCCAGGTGAAGAAGACCCCCACATGACCCTGCTCCTCTGCATAGTCATTGAACCCCCGAGCACGCACCATCATTTCGTTGCGGCGGTTCACCGGGTTGGCGTTGCTGGCCTCCCAGCAATCCTTCATCGACACGACCAGATCATACTGCTCGTTGACCACTTCCGACTCGGCCAACCAGCGCATCATGGCCCGCTTGCGTTCGCGCACCACCTTCATGGTGGCGTTCGATACATATGCCGACACGCCCTTGCGTACCTTGCCGAGCAGAATGTTGATCTGCTCCTGCAGCCGATCCCAGCAGCGGTTGACGCGCTTCTCCCACCACTTGGCGGAGAGCAGGCGCACCAGCACGCTCAGGATCCAGTTATCCCGCACCTCATCGGATTTGAATTTGGGCATCTTGCCGATAAAGCCCCACTGGTCGGCTGGTTGGCGCATCAGCTCCCAGGTCTGCAGCAGATCCGGCTCGGCTCCGTCTTTGATGCCCTGCTCGATGTGCTTGTAAATGGCTGCAGTCTGGTTGGCGAACTGGTGGGCCACCTTCTTGCGGCCATCTTCATCGCGCATCTCCCTTGGGTTGACCGGTATGGAGTGGAGCAGCTGGCGCACCCAGCGGGTGCGCTCCCGCAGCCAGATATTGGCTGCCCGGCAATGGGTGAAGCTGCAATCCTTGCGGCGCCGTGCATACTGCTTGAACAGGTCGCGGGTTAACTCGGGGGAGAGGCCATCGAGCAGCTGGATAGCCCACAGCAGATCGTATTGGCCGCGTGGGCCGCCGAAAACGGCGTCAAAGTTGACGCCGGGCAGAGAGTTGCAAAGGGTGTTGATGCGCTGCAGCTGTGCCTTTCTCGACAGCGGCAGCCGGGTGGTGAGCTTGGTCATGCGTTAAGCGGATAACGTCTTGATGCGAAACAGGCATCCACTGATGCGCTGCTGGGCATGGGTTTTCATTCGCCGGGCGGCCGCGCACTGACGCAGCAACAGCTTGATGCTGACGCGGGGGCGGGCAGGTAGCCGGCGCGCATGGGCCAGCTCCCGTTGATAAAGACGCAGCCGCGCTGCGTCTTCCCGATAGGTCTCTTGCCAGCGATACATCTGGCTGGTCAGTTCCTGCTGCAGGTGATGAGTCACTTGATCACCTCACCTTGCCCATGAAGTGGCGCGCACTCCTGCCACCACTCGCCAATCTCTTTGGCCAGCGCGGTTTCGCCCTGGCCCAGCGCCAGCCAATAGACAGAGCGCACGGCACCGAGCGCCAGCAGCTCCCGGGGGATATCCCGATCGCCTCTGGCCTCACCGCCGGCGGCGATAAACTCGGCGCGGGCTGCCAGCCAGTGGGTGGTCAGCGGGTTGTGTGCGGGGAGTGGTGCCGCCTCTTCATCGTCCTCGTCGCCGTCATCATCGAGCAGATCAGCCGGGTTGCTGGTCGCAACCAGCTGCAGCTGGATGTACTGCTGGCCGGAGTAAACCCCGCCCAGGGCGATGCGGTTATCTTCGGCATTGGCGGCGAACATATCGGCCAGCAGCCCTTCGGCCACCTTGGGCGCCTGGCGGGCAATCTTGATGATGTCGCTCATTGGCAGGTCCTCCGGTTGATGCTGACAAACAGCTGGTGCCAGCGCAGGGCACGCTTGGCCTGGGCTAACAAGGTTTTCCCCTCAGTTCCTCTGAGGCATGAGGAGTGGCGGGCTTTGGCGGTGAGCCGCTGGCGCAGGCGCGGCAACTCGGCCAGCGCCTCCTGCTCGGATACGGGATGGAAGATCTTGGTCATGCCTGCACCTCCGGCGTGGCGATACCGGTCAGCACCCAATCGACATGGCGTTTCAGCTCCGGGTGGTTGGCGATCAGCAGGAACAGGCCGCCCCCGATCTCGCGGTATCCCAGCTCGTAGTTCTTGAGCGTGGTGGGCGGAATGCCGAGCTGGTCGGCAAACTTGGGGCGGCTCAGCTTCAACTGCTCCCGCAACTGACGCAGGCGCTTGGCGGCATGGTGGTTGAGCAGATTGATTTGGGTCGGTTGTGCGTTCATGGTCAGGCTCCTTGTTGAGTGGTGCAGGGGTTGAGGCGGCTGAACAGAGAAGCCCAAGCCAGTGCGGTTGACCGCTCCATAAGCGCAACCCCGTCCGGGTGTTGGCTAAGACGGGCGCCATAGCGGCCCGTCAGCTTGCGTTGTTGGATGCGAAGGTTGCGCAGTGCGCAGGGGATCGCTAAAGTTGCCATGTCGACTTCCTCATACGTTGTTGATAAGGCCCGCTTGGAGTTGCCGCTCCGTAATGCGGGCTTTTTTATTGCCCAATGGGACGTGGGCCTTGCCCGGTCATCTGGCTTGCTGCCAGCACCGCGCGTTTCATGCGCAGCTTTGCTGCTCTCTCTTTCTTCTCTCTTTCGATATCTCCGATGGGTCTGGTCTTTGGTGCCGGGTGCCATTCCCTGCGGTCACAGCCACCACGAAATTCGCTTTGATATTCCAGTGCGATCACGGCAAGGCGGATTGCCTCGCGCTGTGCATATGGAAGCGATGACAGGGTTGCGGTCATCAGTTCACTCCGTGACTGGCGGGCGATGGCGCAAATCGCAGCTTTCTTGGCGGAGCTGAGCGCCAGCCAGTCGGTATCGAGACTGGAGCGATACTTGCCGAGAATCTCACGCAGGTTTAAGAAGCCTGCTGTGTTGATGGCTGCCTGTTGCATTGGGGTCAGACCAGCCAAATTGATTTGCTCATAGTCGATGTGCTTGGTTTGCATGGGTTCCCCCTTACATGGTCATGGTTTGCATCAGGATGTCTGACGCACAGGCCAGGGTCGGGACCGCTTGAAAGCGAGCCTCAATGTCGTGGATCAGGATGGCGAGTGACCCCATGGCCGAGGTGGCCACACTCACCAGGGTGTTGCGCTCAGAGCGGGAGATCCGGCCGCGGTCTGTCAGCTCCAGCGCCCGCTGGCCGATGCTGGCGATCTTGGCGTTTAGATCGATGGCCTGGTGGGGCAGGGAAGGGGCTCGATCAGCCTTGGGAATAGCCACTGCAGTGAGGCCACACTCCAACAACAGACCATCGAACAGGGTCTCATCCCCCTCGGTGGCGTGATAAATGGCCACCAGTTCCCGGGCGGTGAGTTGGTGCGGTTGTGCCGGGTTCAGCTTGTTACGCAGTACCTGCTCACCGATACCTGCAGCGCGGGCAACCTCGGCCAATGAATGGCTGGCGGCAAAGCGCGAGCATGCAGAGTCAAAGTGATGATGTTTGCTGCAAGTTTGCTCAAACATGGCTTTCATCCCTCTGCTTGCGCGACACTCTGGGACGACGCACTGGCGCCGTTGCAGGTGCCAGGCCCGGCTGATTCATGGCTTGCTGGGTGTAGAGCACCAGGTTGATCAGCACTTTTTCCGCGCGGCCTTGTTTGGGCATGATGGGAATGCGCCCGGCACGCACGTAGTTCTCGATCGTGCGCTGGGTCAAACCGGTCCGTTCGGAGAAGCTCTCGACCGTGCAAACCGGGGTGTCTATGTGGATAGGGGCTATGATCATGAGTGCCTCCTGTTGCTTAAGTTACGCGCTTCCTTGCGCAGTTTGAGTCTGTTCGGCTTTCAATTTGCCGCCAGTCAGTACTTCGATTTGGTAGGCTCGGCCCTTCGGGATTTGTTCAGCCCACTTGCTGACAGCTACATGTGAAATTCCCAGTGCTTTCGCGGTTGCTGTTACCGTGCCGAAGTGCTCTATCACTTCAGATTTTTGCATTACTCACCTCTCTTTCCGTTCCATAAGTGTCGGGATGAGATGAATGTAACTTAAGGGTCGATTTGAGATCAAGCGGTTTCGTTGCTTTAGTTACGGTGCGGGGTGGTAACTTAGGTTTATGGAAACTATCAATGACCGGATATCTGCACGCAGACGCGCGCAGAAAATGAGCCAAGACGAACTTGCTAAGCGAATCGGGATTACCCGCGTTTCAATCAGTAAGTGGGAATCTGGCCTGAACCAGCCTAAAGGCCGTTATCTGAACGATTTGGCCGAAGCGCTGGGGGTAACTGTTGACTGGCTTTTGACAGGGAGTGGGGATACACCTGAGCTAGCTGAAGAACAGCCTATTCCTGGTTATCACAACGTCGAACCGGCGGTAATGCTGCCTGGCAAACGGATCCCGATACTAAGCTATGTCCAAGCGGGCAACTGGCGCGAGATGTGTGAGCAGGCCACTACCTTCGATGGCAATGTTGAGTTCGTATCTGCAAGCGGTGAGATCGGCCCCTTTGGCTTTGGTCTTTGGTTGCGTGGTGACTCCATGTTGCCGCAGTTCAAAGAAGGGGACTTGATCATCGTTGACCCCGACGAAGCGCCACAACCTGGGGACTACGTCGTGGCCAAGAACGGCAGCAACGAGGCCACTTTCAAAAAGTACCGACCCCGCGGCATCGACGAGAACGGGCAAGAGGTGTTTGAACTGGTCCCTCTCAACGACGATTACCCCACCATGCACTCCGATCGACAACACATCCAGATCATCGGCGTGATGGTAGAACACCGGATTTTTCGTAAACGACAAGGGCGCTAATGCGCCCTTTTTTTATATTTTTAATGGGATGTGTAGACGATCGGGGATAATAAATGAAAGTAAATAAAATAATAATCCATCTTTTAAAAAAAGAACAAGAAAGCAATGTGACCGAGATTGTTCCTGGGGAAACATTATTATCATCAAGTGATGAAAATACTATAAAGTTAGTTGATCGTCTTGATAAATTGTATAGCCGTCGTGGCAATGCTGCAATTTATGGTTCCTTTTCTGATTCAGGTGTTAACCCTTTTCCTAATGCAGTCTCAAAATATGTCGCAGATGAAAGTGTTGATAAACAGTTCATTGCTATGAGTCGGGTGGCTATGAGCCAAGTTGAAGAGTCTGCAAGTAAGATATCTCAAGCTACAGGTGGTTATATTGTTTTTTCTCATTATGAGGATGACAATGAAGTAGAGTATATTTTGATTGCAAGTATTAAGGCAACCAGTGGTCTAAATATAAGTAAAGATCTTAAGATAATCTCTGTACCTGAAATCGATTTATCAAAAATTCACCAAGCTGCACGTATCAATGTATCTGCTTTCAAAACATCAACGTTAGGGGCTGCTACTGAGGACGTTAATGATTTAGTTGAAGATGAAGATGAAGATGAAGATGAAGATGAAGATGAAGATGAAGATGAGTCTGCTGAAGACAACGCACCTTATTATCTGAGCTTTATTAGCCCTAGAACAACGGATGGTGTGTCAGGATATTTTTCTCGTGGCTTAGGTTGTAGTGATGGAGTTAAACCAATCAAAGCAACAAAAAATACATTCAAGTTAGTAGATAAAATAATGTCTCACCCTGAATTAAATCAATATAGGATTGATGTTGTTCGGTCTGTGACTGATTACTTGAAGGCAGTTAAAGATGATAAAACATCTGTGGCTAGTATTGATGGTATTGAAAATGCAATAAAACGGGCAATTCCTATTAATTTGCATAAACATACTGGTGATATATTTGCCTTAGCAAACTCCGAAGAATTCAAAATACCTGAGGAGTTTAATGTTCATAGTAAAAAGTTAGATGAGTTAACCCGTATATCAATCAAGTCTAGAAAGTGGGAAGTTAACTTTGATAAAAACATGCTAGGGTTCACTGAGAAAAGTGAGATATGGTATAATGAAGATGGAAATTCCCTTGTTATTCGCTGCAATAAAGAACTTAAAGCAGCCTTGGATAAGATAAAACAGGACAGTCTCAAGTGATGGATAAAGCACTTCGCATAGCAGTTGAAATATTTAGGCTTATTGATGAGCCTGAATTTAATGACTCATGCTATAGTGGGGTGCTACCTGTATCGCCGAGGCTTCTTTCATTGTTGAAAGAACTGCTAGATAACTGCGATGATAAGTATGTCATAGATCTTCATGATAAGTCTGCTATTCCTGCAGTGCCTGATTTTACCTCGGAGATTGACAAGAAAGGCAGACTGACAGAATTCTCTGGTTGTTCATCGATTTTGATTAAGGTTGTCTTGCCTCAAAATGAAAATGGTTATTTTTACAAAGACATTAATGAATGGCTTAGTTTTAATAATCATTGTCTTTCGATAGAAATGATAGACTCACCATTCTATATCATTCATGGTGATCGATTGTCAGAGCCTGGCTGTGAGTTAATAAATAATGCAGGTTTGCTGTATCAATTTATTGATAAGTTGAAAAAGCTGGCAAACTATCACGACCAAAAATCAAAGTCCGGTTCATCAGAAAAATTAGTTTTCGTTAAGCCTGGTAAGGATGATAGTAGCAGGGCAACACTTGTTGTAGATTCCTCTGTGACATCTAACCTGTTTATGACTCCATTACCTGACTTAAAGTTACTTGAGGAAATAGTTTCATCCCAAGTGAATGATTTTCACCAATCAGAAAAGATATCTGTATTTAAAACCTCATTGATAGAGGTAGCCGAGCAATTAGGCTCAATGAATAACGTTGCGCTAACATCTATAATCGAATCTTGGTCTGAAATAATAGATTCATTTAACGAGTCGTGGGATAACTATCTTAATAACTTTTCATTTCAAAAAATCCGCTCTGAATTGGCAGAGCAACAAGTTGTATTTACTCAAAAGCTAACGGATACTGTCATTAGTTTAAGTGGAAAGTTGCTGACAATTCCAGTGTCAATAGGCACTCTTACATTTCTTGATAAGTATGCTGATGTTACAACACTCAGCTTGTCTATATATTTTTTGGCTGCAATTGTACTTGTTTATTCTGTTCGAGTGTCTATCGTGGTTCAGTATGATTGTTTAAAAGAAATACAAAAAGCATATAAGAGAGTCTTTATTAAAAAACGCAAAGAAACCAAACAGCAGTTAAATTTTATAGATGTAGAAATAACTAATATTTCATCTGCTCTTGATGGTTTATTTAAAAAGTTGGAAAGAAGAATAAGGCGCTATTTAGAATTGTCGTGGTTGCCATTGTTGGCGCTAATATTATTCTACGCGTATTCGTCATTAGATAATTGGTTCCCTTTTTATCAAGGGTTATTAAATCTTAAATAATATTGGTGTCCTGTTCGTTACTCTACTTCGTTTTTGGTTGGTCTATTAAGTTCTATTATTTTTGTATATTGTATTCCTAGCTAAACATACCCCATCATTATTGATATGCTGTATATAGGTACAGTGTTTTTTGGGGGGGATATGGCAGTAAGAAAACAAACATCAGGTAAGTGGCTTGCCGAGATCTATCCGGAGGGAAGGCCAAGCAAGGCTAACCCCCACGTGCCGAGGCTACGAAAGCAGTTTGCCACCAAGGGCGAGGCACTGGCGTTCGAGCGCTTTGTGCTGGACCCAGACAAGGGCAAGCCTTGGCTGGAAGGGCAGGGAGAACCTACCGATGGTCGACATCTCTCCGATTTGGTCGAACTCTGGTTTGGTCGCCATGGACAAAGCCTGCGTGATGGTGAGGCTCGTAAGTCCAAGCTGCTGACAGTCTGTCATGCCCTCGGGAACCCGATGGCTGTGAACTTCACCGCTCGCGATTTTGCGGCATATCGTGAAGCTCGTCTCTCGGGCGATATCACTGACCGACGCGCCATCAACCAGGAGAAACAGGGCGTCACACCCAATACGGTGAACCGCGAACATGCCTACCTGCGTGCGGTCTTCAACGAACTGAAAAGACTAGGGGAGTGGCAGGGGGAAAACCCCCTTGATGGGCTGCGGGCCTACAAGGTGGCAGAGGCCGAGCTGGCCTTCCTCTACCCCGACGAACTCAAGCGCCTGCTGGCCGCCTGCGCCGATAGTCAAAACCCCGATCTGCTGCTGGTCGTGAAACTCTGCCTCGCCACCGGCGCTCGTTGGTCTGAGGTGGAGGAGCTGACCCAGTCTCAGGTATCCCCCAATCGCATCACTTTCACCCGTACCAAGAGCAAGAAAAGCCGCAGCGTACCCATCAGCCCCGAGCTCTATGCCCAGTTGCCCAGAAAGCGCGGCCGTCTGTTTGGTGACTGCTATCGTGCTTTCGAAATGGTGGTCGAACGGGCAGAGCTGGAGCTACCACCTGGGCAGAATACCCACGTTCTACGCCACACCTTCGCCAGTCACTTTATGATGAACGGCGGGAACATTCTGGTGCTGCAGAAGATTCTGGGTCACTCCACCATCGCCATGACCATGCGCTATGCCCACTTTGCCCCTGATCACTTGGAGGATGCTATTCGTCTAAATCCTCTTTCTGTTTGTGGTTTAGAATAATCTGGGTAGGGTGGAGGCTGAGGGGTTCTGATGAAGGGAACTAGGTCTGATATCGAGTTGTGTGAAGCCCTCTCAGGGTTTTTCGTGGATAACGAAGTGGACTATCGCTACATCGTCAAAGTAGCCAAGGCATTTCCCATAGAGCATGTGGAAAAAGCCCTGTTCGAATGGGTTGCCCCTGTCTGTTACACCAACATGTTGACTCCTGTCCCTGAGATTTGGAGCGGCTTTGAGAGGGATCGGCTTTGGCTTGATATCCAGGCCCTGCTGAAAGAAGAATCCGAAGCGGGTCTTCTTAAGAAAACCACCATCAACTTGCGGCAGTTTTATCTGCGTCGGGAGTATGCCGAGGAGTGGGGAAAGCTGCAGAGAATGCTGTCAGGTGGGGGCTGAAAGTGGCGACAAAGTGGCGACAAAATTTTAAATGGGTGGTCATTTTTGGTTGTCATTGGTTAACTAACTCTTTGATTTTTATGTAAGTACTTGTTTTTTCATGGGGCTGAATCAGATTTAAAATCCCTCGACGTTCGCGTCGTGCCGGTTCGATTCCGGCCTCGGGCACCAAACTATAGTTTCATACAGTCTCAAGACATACCATAAACCCGCATAGCTAAAGGCTTTGCGGGTTTTTTGTTGTCTCTCGTCGTATCATAAGGCCTCATGACATCCCCCCGAGTTTGGGGGTACTTTTGGGGGTACATGTTCCTACTGGGGTAAAAAGTACCCCCACATGCCCGCAATCCCGCGCCATTCCTGGCCTGTGAGGTAGAGGCTTATACCCCCAGCGTCTGTCATGTACCCCCAATTGAATCGGGAGATACCCCCATGCCGCTATCTGATACCGCAGCTCGACAAGCCAAGTTCACTGGTAAGCAGCAGAAGCTGTCTGATGAAAAGGGCCTCTTTTTACTTATAACTTCGTCGGGGAAGTACTGGCGCCTCAAGTTCCGCTTTGCTGGAAAGGAGAAGGTGCTAGCTCTAGGGGTCTACCCAGAGGTTTCCTTGAAAGAGGCGAGGGCTAAGCGAGAGGAGGCGCGCAGGCAACTGGCAGACGGTATCGACCCCAGTCTTGCCCGTAAGCAGAGCAAGGTGGCCAACCGACTCGCCAGCGAGAACAGCTTTGAGGTCATTGCCAGGGAGTGGCACCAGAGTCAGCTAGCTCGCTGGAGTCCAGGCCATGCCCAGCGGGTAATCGAGTCTTTGGAAGCTGTGTGTTGCTCGCAGAGTGAGGTTGAAAATCCCCTTGAGCATCAGGAAGGTTGCGATGGTCTGGTCAGTGTAAAGCTGGCTGTGGCCCCGCCGCCCATGATGGTCGTGGTGAAACCAGTTGCTCATGGCCTCGGCATCAACCCAGAAGGTGAGTGAACCACGATTAATCAAAGACTTGTTGTATTTAGGCCAGTTTGTGATGGGGTGAAGCGACGTGCCCATGATGCAGATTTGAAGAGGATGGTGGTGATCAGATCACCGAGTCCTCAGTTAGTTCCATTCAAGCTGCATCTATTTGGGGAACAACGCCGCTTGCAGGCTTTGCTGACATTATTGAGCTCTTTGGCGAGCTCTAGCAGGCTGAGTTTGCGAGGTGCTACTTTCTCGTTGGTGGTCATACGGTGACTCCAGATAACACGGTAGGAGTACCGTGTTGTTATCCGGTTTGAAGCCGTATGACCACTCCCTTTTGTGGGCAACTGTCAGGTGAATACCATTTCCATACAGGAAGCCTGATGGTTTCACACTCAGCTGGCTTAACATTCTGCCTGCTTAAAAATGGGTGGTTTAAAACAGCAGTTGCGTCAGGTAGCCCATCAGGATCGCCATGCCGAGGATCACGGTAAGGAAGGCCGCAATCATCGGGGTTCTGAACATCGATTTGAGCAGGATCACCTCGGTCAGGCTGGCACCTGCACTGCCGATGATCAGCGCCATGACGGCGCCCATCCCCATCCCTTTGCCCAGCAGTACCGACGCCAGCGGGATCACGGCCTCGGCGCGGATGTAGAGCGGGATCCCGACGATGGCGCTGAAGGGGATGGCCAGCGGGTTGTCGGCGCCGGCATGGGCGGCGATCCACTCGGCCGGAATAAAGCCGTAAATAAACGAGCCGATGAGCACCCCCAGCAGCAGGAAGGGCAATACCGCTTTGAACTGCTGCCAGGCATCGATGCGAGCTTTGACCCAGGCGGTGGGGAGCTGTGGCGCTCTGGTCAGGGTTGCCGTGCCATCGCCGCAGCAGGAGAGGGTGGCCTGCTCTGCCATCTCTGGTTGCTGAGCCGGGCAGCACGCTGCCCCGTTGAGGGGTTTGATTGCGCGAATGGCACTGCGTTGGTTGTCACTGCAATGTGCTTGAGTGGTGGCGCGGGTCGCCAGGCCACAGCCGCTACCGCAAGAGGGGGTGGCCTCTTTGGGGTCGATGACATGGCGCTCGAATCCCAATCTGTCGAGCAGCATGCTCGCCATGACGGAGACGCTAGCGGCGATCACGGCGTAGAGCAGGGTCACTTTCCAGCCGAAGGTGGCCCACATCAAGCCGACGATGATGGGGTTCAGCAGTGGCGAAATAAACAGGAAGGTGAGGGTGGGGCCAAAGCCAGCCTTGGCCGAGAGCAGCCCTCTCAGCATGGGGATGGTGGAGCAGCTGCAAAAGGGGGTGACGGCACCGAGCAGGGCCGAGAGCAGATAGCCCTTGCCATGGCGCGCCCCCAGCATCCGCTGGATCTTCTCGTCGGGGATCTTCTGGCGGATCAGGCTGACCCCGGCGCTAATGACCAGAAACAGCACCGACAGCTCGACAGCCAGAAACAGGAACATCTGGGCTGCATCGGTCAGCATGGTTAACCACTCATTCATTGTCGTATCCTCACTTGGTTTCTATATTTCCAAAATAATCGAAATGAATGGTCAGTCAAGATATTTCTGGTATTATCGAAATATCAAATTCGTGGAGGGCGCAGAGATGCAACTGGAAGAGGTCGCCAAAGCATTGAAAGAGCTGGGTCATCCGACCCGGCTGTTTATCTTCAAGCATCTGGTCAAGGCGGGAGAGCAGGGGCTGCCGGTGGGGGAGCTGCAAAAGCAGCTGGCGATCCCCGCTTCCACCCTCAGCCACCATATCGCGGCGCTGGTCTCGGTGGGGCTGGTGAAGCAAAACCGGGAGAGTCGCACCCTGCTTTGCGTCTCTCAATACGCGGTGTTGGAGGAGATCATCGCCTATTTCCGCGATGAGTGTTGCGTCAATAGCCCGGAGCATCGGCAAGATCAAAGGCAAGAGCTGCCTTCCTGAGGGCTATGGCTGCTAGTCGTGCGGTCAGTTGCGCTGCGCGCAATAAAAAACGCCGATCATCCGATCGGCGTTTTGCATTGTTTTTCTCAGCTGCGGGTATTAACCCAGATTGGCTGCGACCTTGCGTTGGGCTTGTCCTTTGCGCTTGATGACAAAGCCAATGCCCAGTACCACCAGCCAGGCGGGGATCAGTTCGACCGAGATGCGGAAATCGGGGGTCATGTACATGATCACCAGAATACCGGCCATGAACGCGAGGCAGAGATAGTTGCCGAAGGGATACCAGAACGCCTTGAACTTGGGCTGGACACCCTCTGCGACCTTGGCCTTGCGGAACTTGAGGTGCGCGAGGCTGATCATCGCCCAGTTGATCACCAGTGCGGAGACCACCAGCGCCATCAGCAGGCCGAACGCCTTGCCCGGCATCAGGTAGTTGATCAGCACGCAGAGCAGGGTGGCGATGGCCGAGACCGAGAGGGCAACCAGTGGCACGCCGCTCTTGTTGGTCTTGAGCAGGGCTTTCGGGCCGTTGCCCTGTTTGGCCAGACCGAACAGCATCCGGCTGTTGCAGTAGACGCAGCTGTTGTAGACCGACAGTGCCGCCGTCAGCACCACGATGTTGAGTACGGTGGCGACCAGATTGCTGTCCAGAGCGTGGAAAATCATCACGAACGGGCTGCCGCCTTCCACCACTTTACCCCAAGGGTAGAGGGACATCAGGATAGCCAGAGCACCGATGTAGAAGATGAGGATGCGGTAGATCACCTGATTGGTGGCCTTGGGAATGCTCTTCTCGGGGTTGTCCGCTTCGGCGGCGGTAATGCCCACCAGCTCCAGACCGCCGAAGGAGAACATGATCACCGCCATCGCCATCACCAGACCGCTGATGCCGTTGGGGAAGAAACCGCCCTGAGCCCACAGGTTGGTGACGCTCGCCTCGGGTCCGCCGGCACCGGAGATGAGCAGATAGCCGCCAAAGCCAATCATGCCGATGATGGCGACCACCTTGATGATGGCGAACCAGAACTCCATTTCGCCAAACGCTTTGACGTTGGAGAGGTTGATGGCGTTGATCAGCACGAAGAAGAAGGCGGCCGACATCCAGGTCGGGATCTCAGGCCACCAGTACTGGACATAGATGCCCACCGCGGTCAGCTCGGCCATGCTCACCAGCACGTAGAGCACCCAGTAGTTCCAGCCGGACGCGAAACCGGCAAACTCACCCCAGTATTTGTAGGCAAAGTGGCTGAAGGAGCCGGCTACCGGCTCTTCCACCACCATTTCACCGAGCTGGCGCATGATCAGGAAGGCGATAAAGCCGCCGATGGCATAACCCAGCAGGACTGAGGGGCCTGCCATCTTGATGGTTTGGGCAATGCCCAGAAAGAGGCCGGTGCCGATGGCGCCGCCCAAAGCAATCAACTGAATGTGGCGGTTTTTAAGGCCGCGCTTCAGCTCCTCACCGTCTTGTTTCAAATCCATGGGTCTGTCCTTACGTCTCTGTTGTCTCTGGTCGGTGTTGGGCTCATCCTGAGCAGGCCGCAGTGCGTAGCCAAAACCTGACGAAAGCTGTATTAATTTCGTTACGCAATGCCATTTTCAATTTTTGGTGTTGGCTGGTAACCGAAGCAGAATAGTGATAATTCGCCATGAATGCACCTGTTTTCCATCTCTAATGGCCGTGTTTTGTACCAAAGGCAGCTTTTTCATGATCTGAAGAGGCTTCTTGGTAGTTTTTGGTTGATGTTTGTGCAATCGAATTCTGTTTTATTGACATTTTGTCTTGTTGGTGTGCTTTTGTGGTGCCAAGCCACAAATGGATGCAAATGATGCCAAACAAGCGGGAGTGCAAGGAAGAGTGCAGGGAGTTGGAGCACAGGGAACGCGAAAGCGTGCTGCAACAAGGGGTTGCCCGGAGTGTGCTGGTGGCGCTCTGGTTAGGGATTGCCGCCAGTCCGCTGTTGTTGCTGGTGGCCGCGATTATGTTGCTGGGTTGGCTGTTACTCGGTGATCAGGAGTTGCTGCACTACTGGCAGCCGCTGTTGCTGGTGGGTGGTGTAACGGGGGCGCTCGTTGGCGGCTGGTTGGCGGAGCGGGTTCGCCTGCGCCACGGTTTGCTGGCCTTCTATGCCCGGTTGATGAACAACCCTGAGCTCAATCGTTAGTGAACGCTGGCTGTTTGCCGAGCGCAGCAGAACGGAATCGAATAGCGGCTAACTGGCAGCGGGTGACAAGGGCACAACGCCAAGGTCGACAAGAAGAGGGATAAGCATTTGTGGTGCTTATCCCTTTTTTACCCACGCTTTTCACTGTCATCTATGTGAATTGCAGTTCGCCACAGCTGACTTTCGCCGCGACACTGTAATTTTTATCTTTTGTTGATGCTGATAGCTGTCAAGCTGGCTTAACAGAGCTGGCGGCGCAGACCGGTTGCCTCGAGAACCTTGGCGCTGATCTCCTCCACCGAGTGGGAGCTGGTATCGAGGAAGCGTATCGCCTCCTGGCGAAACAGTCGCTCCACGCAGGCCAGCTCCTGCTCGCACTGTTCGATGGAGGAGTAGCGGCTGTTGGCACGGCGCTGGTTGCGGATCTCGTGCAGCCGCTGCGGCGCTATGGTGAGGCCAAACAGCTTGTGACGGTTGGCCTTGAGGGGGGCCGGCAGCTCCAGCATCCCCATGTCCTGCTCGATAAAGGGGTAGTTGGCGGCGCGAATGCCAAACTGCAGCGCCAGATAGAGGCTGGTGGGGGTCTTGCCGCAGCGGGAGACCCCGATCAGGATGATGTCCGCCTCATCGTACTCTTTGGTGGTGATGCCATCGTCGTTGGCCAGTGCGAAGTTGACCGCCTCGATGCGATCGTCATAGAGCTTGCGGTTCTCCATACCGTGGGTGCGGTGGAGGCGGGGCTCGGCTTTTACCCCCAGCTCCTGCTCCAGCGGGCTGACGAAGGTGTTGAGAAAGTCGTGGCCGCACGCTTCCGATTTGAGCACCTCTTCCCGTACCTGCGGGTCGACGATGGTGTGAAACAGGATGGGGCGTACCCCGGTCTGGCGGAACTGCTCGTCGATCCGCATCCGTACCTGACGGGCTTTCTCCAGTGTCTCCACAAAGGGGATAGTGATCTGCTCGAAGGCCAGCGGAAACTGGCTCAGTACCGCGTGGCCGAACACTTCGGCGGTGATGGCGGTGCCGTCTGAAACATAAAATACGGTGTGCACGTAGGGCTCCTGTGATACCGCGGGTGGGGTCGCATGGGGTAAAGGGTGAGAAGTATCTCCCGAAACCATACCAGTTTTGTCAACCGGTCTGCTGTGCCCAAGTTGTGAAGTGGCTTGCAAACCTGAATCGTTATCTTTTTGTGTCGCCATTGTAGAATGTTCCGGTCATTCGACCATCCCCAACGCTTGCTCGGGGATTTTTTTGAAAACCAATAGAAAACGTTTTCATGGTCGTTGGCAACAAAAGAAACAGACAATAACGCACCTGACTTACCCATAACCTCATCGATTAAATCGGGCGCACGAGGTGCTATGGCATCGGTGCCCACCAACCTGGAGACATCCAAGTGCAACAGTACGTGCTCTGGTACGAACAACTCGGAATGCAGGACGTAGAACGAGTTGGCGGCAAGAACGCATCCCTTGGCGAGATGATCAGCAACCTCTCTGGCGCCGGCGTATCCGTGCCGGGAGGCTTTGCTACCACCGCCTTTGCGTTTAACGAGTTTCTGGAGTCAAGCGGCCTCAACGGCAAGATCCACCATCTGCTCGACAATCTGGACGTGGACGATATCGCCGCCCTCAACCGGGCAGGTCAGCAGATCCGCGACTGGGTGATCGAAGCCCCGTTCCAGCCCGAGCTGGAGCAGGCTATCCGGGTTGCCTATGAAAAGTTGAGTACCGGTGTCGAGGCCTCGTTTGCGGTGCGCTCCTCCGCCACTGCCGAGGATATGCCGGACGCCTCCTTTGCCGGTCAGCAGGAGACCTTCCTCAACGTACGTGGCATCGATGCCGTCATGACGGCGGTCAAGCATGTGTTTGCCTCCCTGTTCAACGATCGCGCCATCTCCTATCGGGTGCATCAGGGCTATGACCACAAGGGTGTTGCCCTCTCGGCCGGGGTGCAGCGGATGGTGCGCTCGGATCTCGCCGCCTCCGGCGTCATGTTTACTCTGGATACCGAGTCCGGCTTCAACGACGTGGTCTTTATCACCGGGGCCCATGGTCTTGGCGAGATGGTGGTGCAGGGCGCGGTCAACCCGGATGAATTCTATGTGCACAAGCCGACTCTCAAGGGGGACCGCCCGGCGGTGGTGCGCAAGACCCTCGGCTCCAAGCTTATCAAGATGACCTACTCGGACGATGCTGGTCACGGCCGTCAGGTGAAAATTGTCGATACCAATGAGGCCGAGCGTAGCCGCTTCTGCATCAGCGATGAGGAGGTGATGGCGCTGGCGAAACAGGCCCTCATCATCGAGCAGCATTATGGCCGCCCGATGGATATCGAGTGGGCCAAGGATGGTCAGGATGGCCAGCTCTATATCGTGCAGGCGCGCCCGGAAACCGTGCGCAGCCGCCAGGAGGCTAACACCCTCGAGCGTTTTGCCCTCAAGCAAGCGGGCAAGGTGTTGATCGAGGGGCGGGCCATCGGCCACAAGATTGGCGCGGGCCCGGCGCGGGTCATCTCATCCATCAGCCAGATGGACGAAGTACAACCCGGCGATGTGCTGGTCACCGACATGACCGACCCGGACTGGGAGCCCATCATGAAGCGGGCCTCCGCCATCGTCACCAACCGGGGTGGCCGCACCTGTCACGCCGCCATTATCGCCCGCGAGCTGGGCATTCCGGCAGTGGTGGGCTGTGGCAACGCTACCGATCATATTCAGCCGGGCCAGCGGATCACCGTCTCCTGCGCGGAAGGGGATACCGGTTTTATCTATGACGGCGAGCTGGACTTCGACGTGGCGGTGACCGAGGTGGGCAATATGCCGCGCCTGCCCATCAAGATCATGATGAACGTCGGCAACCCGGACCGCGCTTTCGACTTTGCCCAGTTGCCCAATGCCGGGGTAGGACTGGCACGCCTTGAATTCATCATCAACCGGATGATCGGGGTGCACCCCAAGGCCTTGCTGGAGTTTGACCAGCAAACCCCAGAGCTCAAGGCCACCATCGGCAAGATGATCGCCGGTTACGACAGCCCGCGGGAGTTCTACGTGGCCAAGCTGACCGAGGGGATCGCCACTCTGGGCGCTGCATTCTGGCCGGAGCGGGTGATCGTGCGGATGTCGGACTTCAAGTCCAACGAGTACGCCAATCTGGTGGGCGGTCGTGGCTACGAGCCCCACGAGGAGAACCCGATGATCGGTTTTCGTGGCGCATCCCGCTACATCGCCGACAGCTTCCGCTCCTGCTTTGCCCTCGAGTGCGAGGCGATCAAGCGGGTGCGTGATGTGATGGGGCTGACCAACGTCGAGGTGATGATCCCCTTCGTGCGCACCGTGGGCGAGGCGGAGCAGGTGATCGACATCCTGGCCGAGAACGGTCTGCGCCGCGGCGAGCGGGGGCTCAAGGTGATCATGATGTGCGAGATCCCGAGCAATGCCCTGTTGGCAGACAAGTTCCTCGAGCACGTGGACGGTTTCTCCATCGGTTCCAACGACATGACCCAGCTTACTCTTGGGCTGGATCGGGATTCTGGGCTCATCGCCCATCTGTTCGACGAGCGTAACGAGGCGGTCAAGGCGCTGCTGGCGATGGCGATCCAGGCCGCGCGCAAGGCGGGCAAGTACGTGGGGATCTGCGGTCAGGGCCCATCTGATCATCCGGACTTCGCCGCCTGGCTGGTGGAGCAGGGGATCGACTCGGTGTCGCTAAACCCCGATACCGTGGTCGATACCTGGCTCTATCTGGCGGAGCAGCATGGTGCCAAGTAAGCCACTATCAAAATGAGCAGTACAGAAAGGGGGCCATAATGGCCCCCTTTGTTATCTGCGTGTCGCGACCTATTTCGGCTGCTGTTCGGCCCCCGACAGCTCGATCTGTACCTTCACCCCCTCGCTCTGGAGTTTGGTGGCGATGGCATTGAGATCGGTGCCCGGTTTGGCCTCCAGCAGGGCGATACCACCACTGCTCTGTTTGAAGTTCAGGCCGTGGCGAGTCGCCAGCGCCTTGGCGCTGGCATCGTCAGCTTCCACCAGCAGGGTGCCGCTTACCGTCAGCTCCGGGCTGGCGGCCCCTTGCATCAACACGTCACCGCGGCGCAGGGTCTGTTGCGGGACCTTGCTGTCAAGGCTGCGGGCGACCCGCTTCTTGCTGCCGTTGTCAGGAATGAGGTAGGTCTGGCCGTTCACCTCTATGGTGCTGTACTGCTTGCCATCCATGGTGATGGACTCCTGGGCGCAGAGCTGTCCCGAGAGGGGGGCCAGCAGGGTTGCCAGAAGCAAGGTAACAGGTTTGTTCATGGTAATACTCCTAGCGTGTTAGCTGCGGTTGGCATCGTGACCCAGGACCCGCAGGGACCATGAGATCAGCTTGCCCGGTTGGCGATTGTTTCGCTCGGTCAGGGTGGTACGCTCACGGGTCTCGCGATTGAGCAGAGAGACCTGACGGGTACCGTTGGCAACGTCGGTCACTTCCAGTCGCCATGTGCCTTGCGCCGATTCGCCGTAGAACTTGTTGGATAGCATCCGCATGTCACGCAATCCCTTGGTTCGTACAAAGCCCAGCTGCTGCTGGTCGAGAGATTGGCCGACCAGGCTGTTGAAGGGGCTCAGCAGGATGCTGCGGGTGCCGGCGGGGGAGACCAGTTCGATCAGCAGATCGGGCAGGCGCTGGTGATCCAGGCTCACCATCACCTGAACCGCTTCCACCGTCAATGGTGTGGCAATGCGGGTTGTCGAGCTGGTCGGGCTGTTGCCCACATCCGCAATGGCGGCGGCACTGCCGCTGACATTGATCTTCTGCCACGGCAGTTGCACCAGCGGGGGCAGGGGCTGGTGATTGGCTGCCAGCTCAAGGGCCTTGTTGACGTCGATCAGACCAAAACCGTAAGTCGGGCTGAACCACATACCGGCGGCATTGCGCTCCCACCCTTCCAGCCCTTTCACATCACGCACCTTGCCGGTGCTGCTGGTGTAGCTGACCATCACAGGTTTCTGTGTGGCATCGACCCGGGTTGCGCTGCGCGCCAGCAGATCCCGCAGGTCACGTACCGCCAGATCCGGGTAGGCGGACATTAGCAGCGCCATGGCGCCGGAGGTGCTGGGGGTGGCGGAGGAGGTGCCGTTCATCACGCCGTTGTAGTCGCAACTTGCATCCAGCTGCGGGTTGCCGTGCAGCCGGTTGGTGCTGGGATCGTCGGTGCGGTTGTAACCCATGTCGCAGCCGGGCAGATCCGTGGTCACCATCGCCGGAGAGTCGGTGCCGTATTCGCCGCCGGTCGCGCTCAGGAAGATGTTGCTGCCGACGCTGGAGTAGGAGGATCTGACGCCATCGGCGTTGAGCGCGCTCACCACCAGGTTCCAGAAGTTGCTGTTGGAGGGATCGAGGTTGCTGTTTTCAAACGGCAATTTGGGACCATTGCCGGTGCGGTTAAGCACATAGCCGCCCGCCGCTATCTTGTTGAAGCCGTTGCCGGCGGCCTTGATATAGGCCGCGCCCTGCGCCTTGAGGGTCTGCTGTTCAAACAGGCGATCAAGCTGGGATTGATCCAGAGAGTTGGCAGAGCGGGGATCCACCACACTCATGCCGTAGCTCTGGTTGAACACCCGGTTGTCGCGGCTGGCATCGCTGTCGCCAAGGGCGTAGAGCCAATCTTTCTGCAACTGCTGGCTGTTGTCATCCAGCAGGTTGAACCCCTGCAACTGGGCTCGCGGGGCAATCCCCTTGGTACCGATGGCGTTGTCTACCGCCGCAATGATGCCGGAGACCGAGGTGCCGTGGGCCGTATCCGCATCAGTCGGGGTCGGGTCATCGCTGCCGGTTACCACGTTTTTCGAACCCGGACGCACGTTTTCCGCCAGATCCGGGTGAGCGATGGCCAGACCATCATCCACCACGGCCACATTGACTCCCTGGCCCAGCACACTGGTGCGATGAGCCCACCAGAGGTTGAGATCATTGCCCGCTATACCGCCACGGGCGCTGAATCCATCCTGGCCGCTGTTGAGCAGATACCACTGCTGATCCTGCAGGGGATTGGCACCTGGCAGGCAGCGCTCGGTGCTGCTGCGTCCGATATCCATGCCGCTCTCCTTGCCGGTGAGCGGCGCACAACCTTCATTTGCCTGAACGAGCGCACTAGGCAGGGTCGACAGCAGTGCTGTGATCGCCAGTGCTAACGATGTTTGCTTCATTATTTTTTTAACTCCATCTTGGATCGCACTCATCCTGAGTGCGACGGAAATCTATACACGGGTGAAAGGGGTTCAAAAAGAGCCATTTTCAAAAAACGCAATGAGGTTCAAAGAAATCCGATCTGGTTTGTGGTAGGTATTCCAATGACGCTGGTTATGTGTTTTATTGAGAATGGTTCTCACCGCTCGCTACTGATCTTTTTATCTGTAATTCACTCCTCTCGCGACTCTCCTTCGCCGCAGCCATCTCGATTCGGGGCAATCCCGAGGGGAGCTCGTGCGCTCTTGAACGTGAGCGGCATGGTTGTGTGTGCCAACGTGAGTACAGCTATGCATTCGGGGGGACAGCAAGGGTGATGAGGTGGAACCAGCGGTTTATTGCTTGGCGGCGGTGGATGGCTCTGTTATGGTAAATGAAATAGCCGTTTGGATGGCTAGATTGCTGCGGCTTGAGGGGCTTAATCTCTGAGAGCCACCCCGCCGTAGTCCCATAGCTTGATGCGTACCTGACAGGGAGTCCCTATGCCGTTTCGTTCCTTCTTATCTTCTCCTTTGACTGCTTCCTTGCGCGCCACTGCTGGCGCCAGCACCTTTATTGCCGCGATAGCGGTCGGGAGCCTCTCTTTTTCCGCGGTTGCCGCCGATGCGTCCTTGCCGACCAAACAGGAGATCGTGATTGGTACCACGGTGGGGGATTTTGCCGACATGGTGACCGATTCCATCAAGCCGCAGCTGGAAGCCAAGGGGTACAAGGTCAAGCTGGTGGAGTTCACCGACTATGTGACTCCCAATATTGCTCTGGCTGACGGATCACTGGATGTGAACTGCTTCCAGCACAAACCTTATCTGGAGAGTTTTGCCAAAGATCGCGGCTTGTCGCTGGCACCCATTACCCAAGTGCCAACTGGCCCGATGGGGCTCTACTCCGGCAAGCTGGCGGCACTCGACAAGGTGAAAAAGGGGAGCACGGTGGCCATTCCCAACGATCCCACCAATCAGGCGCGGGCTCTGCTGATGTTGCAGGATCTCGGTTGGCTGACCCTCAAGGAGGGGATCAACCCGCTCAAGGCGAGCGAGTTTGATGTGGTGAACAATCCGCACAATCTCAAGCTGGTGTTGCTGGAGGCGGCGCAACTGCCCCGCTCGCGCGAGGATGTGGACTTCTCGGTGATCAACGGTAATTTTGCCGCCTCCAGCGGAATCCCGTTCAGTGAAGGACTGTTTCTGGAGCGCAGCTACGATTTTATCAACTGGGTGGTGGTGAAAAGCGCAGATGCGGATCAACCTTTTGCCAAAGATGTGGCGGCGGCCTACAACTCGGCGGCTTTCAAAGCCTATGCAGCCAAGCGTTTCGTCGGCTACAAGTACCCGCAAGGGTGGGGTGGCTAACTGTCGTGAACGTGGCCCGGCTATACAACGAAAAACGCCCCGAATTCGGGGCGTTTTTTATGGTATCAAGCCATCAAAGGGCGCTTCACTGGTTGCGATATTCACTGGTTGCGATAGAAGCGGTTCAGCTCGTTCATCACCTGGATCATGGCGCCCATATCCGGGGTGCCGTGCTTGATCGGGCGATAGCTGTTGCGTTCCAGCAGTTCGAAGTCACCCTGCTTGTTGAAGTGGGTGATGGTCTCCCCTTCATAGATGGCGAAGTCATTCTGATCCCCGGCCAGCAGCCAGTTGCGCGGGCTGGTATCAAACAGCGAGCGGCCAATGCTGTAATCGCGCGCCGGATTGCGCACGCCCAGCATCCCCTGCATCAGGGTCGGCGCCAGATCGAAATGGCTGCTCGGTTGTTCCCGAACGTCACTGCCGCGCCCCGGCCAGGCCAGTACCAGCGGTACCTGCACCTGATAGGGTGAGTAGTTGCTGCCTGCGCCCCAGCTGTTGCTGCGGGTGTCGTTGAACTCCTGACCGTGGTTGGAGGTGATGACGACGATGGTGTTGCTGTCCATCCCCTGCGACTGCAATTTGGTCAGCATCTGCTCAAGCAACTGGTCGGTATAGAAGACCGAGTTCTTGTAGCGGTTTTCCAGTTTTTGCAGGTTCTCCGCCCGATAGGCGGTCGCCGGATTGAAGTTGGCAAGCTCCGGTTGGAACGGCCCCTTCATGGTGGCGGGCAACTGGTAGTCGCCGGGACTCGAGAGATAGACCAGCGAGAACCAGGGGCGCTCGGGAGAGCGCTTCTCCAGCCACTGTTGCCAGTCGGTCAGCAGCTTGCCATCGTCACTCTGTTCGGAGACAAACACCTGTTTGCGCAGACCGGCGAGGATGCTCTTGCGATACTTCTGGGCATCTTCCATCGCGCCGAACAGCCCGAACTGGTAATCCTGGCGCAGCATCTCGTCGAACAGTACCGGCGGACGCTTGTCGCTGCTGATCTCCTTGTAGTAGTGACCGGGCAACCCGTAGAAGAGGCTGAACATGCCCATCAGGTCGTCGTTGCCGCCACTCAGGTGATTGCGGAACGTCAGATGCTGATCCGCATAGCGCTGCAGATTGGGCATGTTGATGTTGTTGAGCATGTCAAAGCGCAGAGAATCGACCACCACAATCAGCAGATTGTTGTGAGTCAGGGGGGCGTTGACGTTGAGCGGGCGCAGCGGATAGTGCATCCGGCTGTCGCTGTTATCCCCCTGGGAAGCAGCCTGCTTCTCGTACTGATCCAGATCCAGCCAGCCATGTTTGGCCAGGAAGGAGCGGGCCGTCATGGGGTAGGAGAGGGGGAAGTTGGCTCTCTGCATGGTGATCGGCTGATAGAGGGTCGCATCCGCCCAGCTGTTGACCACGTGGGTCAGAATAAAGCAGATCAGCAGGGCCAGCCCCACCTGATTGCCGTACTGGCGGCGCTTGCGCTTGTTGATCTTGCGCCAGACATAGGCCGACAGCAGCAGTTGCAGCAGGAAGATGGTGGGCACGGCAACGAAGATGATGCTCCAGATTGAGCCCTCTTCGGTTTGCGCCTGATCCAGCAGCAACTGCCATACCTGACTGTTGAGGTGGAACTTGAACAGCCGGAATACCTGGGTGTCGATCAGCAGCAGCACCAGCGCCAGGGTAGCGATGATGGCCGAGATGAACCGCAACGACTTCTCCTTGGGCAGCACGAAGCTGAGCGGGAAGATCGTCAACAGGTAGGTGACAAAACTCAGAAACGAGAAGTGGCCAATCCAGCTTACAACGAGATAGATCACGCCAAGCGTGGTCGATGGCCAGCTGATGGCACCCAGATAACGGGTGGCGATGAGCATGGCCAGAATAATGTTGAAGAAGGAGAACCAATGCCCCCAGGTGATCAGGCGAGAGACATTATCACGATAGGGGTTACCGGTTTCGACCATAGTGATCCATCTGCGTTGAGAAACGTCAAATCAACAGAGTCGGGGACTCAGTGTGCGTCGTGGCGATTATCGACCGATGCGGTCAGGGCCTGGACAAACTTTTCAGTGATGGCCTGGCGCTGGGCCGGTGCCATACCGTTGATGATATTGGTGGTCAGATTGCCAAGCACCATAAGGCTGAGATCCACCGGCGCTTTATGCTTTTCCAGCGCGGTGATCAGGTCGTTCATCAGGGCGTCAAATTGCTCGTTATTGTACTTTGATACGATAGGCATAATCTTCAGTTCATCTCGGTTCAAAGCGCCTTATAATACTTCACCCTTTCGGCTAACACTATGGCTTTGTGACATGAGTCTCGATATCGACAAGATCATTCTTCACTCCTTGCGCCAGGGCGGCGATGGTCAACCCCACGCCGATACCCGCAGCCAGACCCTGCCCCCTGATGAGGCGGTACAGGGACTGATGGCGGAACTGCATCGGATCTACAACGGCAAGGGCGGCAAGGGCTTTGGCTTCTTTGCTGACCCCGAGGCCGCCGTCGCCGAGCTGGCCGACGGTGAAGAGGCTCCCAAGCAGCCTTCACCCGCGTTTCGTATCGCCCTCGAACAGCTGCTCGACGAGCAGACCGAATTCGTTCCCTTCTCGGTCACCGTGACCCAGATGCTGGTCAAGCAGCTGGTGGAGCATGCCCTCGATGAGCAGGGGGTGCTGCTGTTTGCCAAATATAACTACGTCGGGGTCGATTATCTGCTGATTGCTCTGCTGGAGGGCAAGGAGAGCGTCACCGTCAGCGAAGCGCTGGAATTACGCCATATCCAGTATCTGGATATCGGCAAACTCAATCTGGTGGCCCGCATTGATTTGACCGAATGGAAAACCCAACCTGATTCGCGCCGCTATATCACCTTCAGCAAGGGGCGCATTGGTCGCAAACTGGGCGACTTCTTTATGGATCTGCTGGGTGCCCGCGAGGGCATGGATGCCAAGGTACAAAATAAAGGCTTGCTGCAGGCGGTCGAAGATTATTGCGACAGTCGTCAGCTCGAACCGACCGAGCGCAATGACTATAAAAAGCAGGTCTTCAAATATTGCACCGAACAGGCGAGTGCCGGTGAAGAGATCGAAATCAAGGAGCTGTCTGCAGAATTGCCTGGCGACGGTGACCTCGATTTTTACAGCTTTATCGGTCAGGAGTATGAGCTGGAAGAGCGTTTCCCGGCGGATCGCTCTACCCTGCGTGGTTTGACCAAGTTTGTTGGCTCCGGCGGCGGTCTGACTCTGAGCTTTGAGCAGAAGCTGTTGAACAGCCGGATCTTTTACGACCCTCAGACCGACACCCTGACCATCAAGGGTGTGCCGCCCAATCTTAAGGATCAGCTGCTGCGCCAGTCGTAGTCATGCTCCCGAGTGTGATCAACTCGTCATTTCTGGCAAAAAGAGACTCCGCCCCGGCGGGGTCTCTTTTTTTATTGCGCCAGGGCAGACCTCGAAACTGGCGCGGTACTTTGTTAACAAATCAAACAAAATAAACCATCTGAAAGGGTTTTCATTGAGGTGAAAACCCTTTCACTCATGAAATTTTATTTCATTTTGGTAATTATTATTCTGTGGTTGTCTGGAATTAAGCCGATAAATGGCCGTAATTCCCTGAAATAAGAAAATGTTTTCAAAACTTTCTGGAAGGAAATACGTAATTGCATTTCAAAAATGCGAGTTGCGTCATGTGAGCCGTTTGCCGCTTGGGATAATATTCATCTCGCACACAATGCTCTTACAGCGCGGAACTAATACAAGGAAAGGCTCATGAAAAAGAAATTGCTGTCATCCCTGATCGGTCTGGCCACTCTTGGCGTCGCTTGCTCTGCTACTGCTGCCATCGATGAAGGCCAGCTGACCATCTGGATCAACGGTGACAAGGGATACAACGGTCTGGCTGAAGTGGGTAAGAAGTTTGAAGCAGAAACCGGCATCAAGGTTACTGTGGCTCACCCGGATCAGGTTGAAGTGAAATTCCAGCAAGCCGCCGCCACTGGCAACGGCCCGGACATCTTCTTCTGGGCTCACGACCGTTACGGTGAGTGGGTCAAAGCCGGTTTGCTGGTTCCGGTAACGCCGAACGCTGCCACCAAAGGCAAATTTGAACAGCTGGCATGGGATGCCATGACTGTTGATGGCAAAACCTATGGCTACCCGGTTGCCATGGAAGCAGTCAGCCTGATTTATAACAAGGACCTGTTGCCCGAGCCGCCGAAAACCTTCGAAGAGATCGCCAAGATTGACGAGACTCTGAAGAAAAACGGCAAGCGCGCCATCATGTGGGCTTATGACACCCCGTACTTCAGCTATCCGCTGGTGGCTGCCAACGGTGGTTACGCCTTCAAGAAAACCGCTACCGGTTATGACGTTAAAGATACCGGCGTGAACAACGCAGGTGCCAAGATGGGCGTGGGCTACATCTCCGAGATGATCAAGTCCGGTCACCTGGAAAAAGGCATCGACTACGGTGTGATGGACGCCAAGTTCAACAAGGGCGAAGTGGCCATGATGATCAACGGTCCCTGGGCCTGGAGCAACCTGGACAAGAGCGGCATCAAGTACGGCGTAGCGCCGCTGCCGACCCTGAACGGCAAGCCGGCCAAAGCCTTCGTTGGCGTACTGGGTGCCACCATCAACGCCGCCAGCCCGAACAAGGATCTGGCTATCGAGTTCCTGGAAAACTACCTGCTGACTGATGCCGGTCTGGCGCCGGTTAACGCCGACAAGCCGCTGGGTGCCGTTGCGCTGAAATCCTTCCAGAAGACCCTGGAATCCGATCCGCACATCAAGGCCACCATGCTGAACGCCCAAGCTGGCGAGCCGATGCCATCCGTTCCCGAGATGAGCCGTTTCTGGTCTTCCTTCGAAACTGCCCTCAAGAACGTGACCTCCGGTCGTCAGGGTGTTGACGAAGCTCTGGATACCGCTGCCAAGCGTATCGTTCAGTAAGCACGCACTACCCGGGAGGCCGTCATGGCCTCCCACTCTCTCAAATCTCTCTTGGCGTTATAAAGGTTAATTGGCATGGAAGTAGTACCTTCTGTTGAGTCCTATGCCGGTCCGAAGGATAAGCACACCTGGCTTAAGTGGACCATAGCGGCCCTGGTTGCCATCCTCAACGGCTACGCAGCCGTGATGATGTACGCCAGTGGCGAGTGGGTATTCGCGCTGCTGGATCTGGTGGTGGTTTCCGTCGGTCTGTATGTCTTCATGAACAAGAAGACCTATGCCCATCGCTACATCTTTCCGGGTGTTGCGGGCATGGTTGTGTTTATCATCTTCCCTCTTGCCTACACCATTGGCATTGCCTTCACCAACTATTCGGGGTCCAACTTGCTCTCCGTGGAGCAGGCGCGGGACTACCACCTGAAGAAAACCTACAAGGTGGCGGGCGGTGAATTCGATTTTACCCTGCTGGGTGGCGACAACGGCCAGTTCCAGCTGCTGCTGACACAGGATGATCAATCCTTTATCAGCCAACCTGTTTCCCTGATGACCAACAAGGCCCGTGAGCTGGCGTCCCGCGAGGGCCGTGTGCAGAACACCCAGCAAGTGGTCGAGCTGCAGCCCTTCACCGGCGAAGCGGCCAGCAAGGCCGCACCGATCCGCGCCATTGTTGAGCATCGTACTCACCTGAGTGACCTTGATCTGGTGCTGCCGGATGGCGGTACCCACCTGACCCTGAGCAGTCTGCGCAAGTTTGCCGCCCAGAAGCAGCACTACACCCGTCTGATGGATGGTGCCGTGCTCAAGTCCGGCGTGGTGATCAAAGACAGCAACCTGCTGCGTGATACCCAGAATGGCGAGCTGATGCTGCCCAATGGCGAGACCGGCTTCTATCAGTACATCGACGAACAGGGTCAGTTTGTCGGCAAGGGTATTGCTCCGGGCTTTGTGGTGAGCGTCGGTTGGAAGAACTTCGCGCGCATCGTCACCGATCCGGGCATCCAGTCACCCTTCCTGCAGATCTTCATCTGGACCGTGATCTTCTCAACCTGTTCTGTCGCCTTCACCCTGGCTATCGGCATGGTGCTGGCCTGTCTGGTGCAGTGGGAAGAGCTCAAGGGGCGCGGTTTCTATCGGGTCATGTTGATCCTGCCCTATGCGATCCCGGCGTTTATCTCCATCCTGGTGTTCAAGGGGTTGTTCAACCAGAACTTCGGTGAGATCAACATGTTCCTGGAAGCGGCGTTTGGCATCAAGCCGGACTGGTATACCAACCCCTTCCTGGCCAAGGTGATGATCCTGATTGTCAACACCTGGCTCGGCTACCCCTACATGATGATCCTCTGCATGGGCCTGCTCAAAGCCATTCCGGAAGATCTCTATGAAGCGTCCGCCATGGATGGTGCCGGTCCGGTACAGAATTTCTTCAAGATCACCGTGCCGCTGCTGATGAAGCCGCTGACACCGCTGTTGATTGCCTCGTTCGCGTTCAACTTCAACAACTTCGTGCTTATCCAGTTGTTGACCAACGGTGCGCCCGACATCATCGGCGCCAGCACCCCGGCCGGTACCACCGACCTGCTGGTGAGTTATACCTACCGGATTGCGTTCCAGGGATCGGGTGGTCAGGACTACGGTCTGGCCAGTGCCATCGCCACAGCCATCTTCCTCATCGTGGGTGCACTGGCGCTGCTCAACCTGAAATTGTCCAAAGCCGACAAGCAGCTGTAAGGAGGCTTCAACATGGCAATCGTACAACCCAAATCAGTCAAATACCGGGTGTGGGCAACCCACCTGGTCATGTGGGGCTTCCTGGCGCTGATCATCTTCCCGTTGATCATGGTTATCGCCATCTCGTTCCGTAACGGTAACTTCGCGGTAGGGGAGATCATCCCCTCCAATCCGACGCTGGATCACTGGAAGCTGGCGCTGGGCATGTCCATCACCAACGCCGACGGCAGCATCACGCCGCCGCCGTTCCCGGTGCTGACCTGGTTGTGGAACTCCATCAAGATCGCCGGCATCACTGCCCTGATGATCGTGACGCTCTCCACCACCTGTGCTTACGCCTTTGCCCGCCTGCGTTTTCGTGGCAAGTCCACCATCCTGCAGGGCATGCTGATTTTCCAGATGTTCCCGGCGGTGTTGGCGCTGGTAGCCATCTACGCGCTCTTTAACAAGATTGGTGACTACATCCCTTGGCTCGGTCTCAACACCCACGGTGGCCTGATCCTGGCGTACATGGGGGGGATTGCCCTCCACGTCTGGACCATCAAGGGCTACTTCGAGACCATCGACTCCTCCCTGGAGGAGGCTGCGGCCATCGACGGGGCGACCCCGTGGCAGGCATTCCGTCTGATCCTGTTGCCTCTGTCGGTGCCCATCCTGGCGGTAGTGTTTATTCTGGCCTTTATCGGTTCCATTACCGAGGTGCCCATGGCCTCCATCCTGTTGCAGGATGTGAACAATCTGACCCTGGCGGTCGGGGCCCAGCAGTACCTCTATCCGCAGAACTATCTGTGGGGTGATTTCGCGGCGGCCGCAGTGCTCTCCGGTTTCCCCATCACAGTGGTCTTCCTGCTGGCACAGCGCTGGTTGGTTGGTGGTCTGACTGCTGGTGGTGTGAAAGGTTAAGTTTATGGCCGGGGGAGCTGACTCCCCCCGCTATCACGATTTGCAAAGATTCAAGAGCGGAGCTCGTCATGGCTGAAGTAGTACTCAACAACGTTCGCAAAAATTACGATCCGGCTGTTCACAAGGACACCCTGCGCAACATCAACCTCTCCATCAAGGAGGGCGAATTCATCGTCTTCGTCGGCCCGTCCGGCTGCGGTAAATCCACCCTGCTGCGGATGATCGCGGGTCTGGAAGACATCACCAGCGGTGAGCTGACCATCGGCGGTCGCTACATGAACGACGTGCCGCCGGTAGAGCGCAACGTCGGCATGGTGTTCCAGTCCTACGCCCTCTATCCGCACATGAACATCTACGAGAACATGGCCTTTGGTCTGAAGCTCAAGAAAATGGACAAGGAGAACATCCACAAGCGGGTGATGCGCGCTGCCGAGATCCTGGGTCTTGAGCCGCTGCTGGACAGAAAGCCCAAGGCGCTCTCCGGTGGTCAGCGTCAGCGGGTCGCCATCGGTCGCTCCATCGTGCAGCAGCCGCAGGTGTTCCTGTTTGACGAACCGCTCTCCAACCTGGATGCCGCGCTGCGGGTCAAGATGCGGATCGAGATCGCCAAGCTGCACAAAGAGCTTAACTCCACCATCATCTACGTGACCCACGATCAGGTGGAAGCGATGACCCTGGCCGACAAGATTGTGGTGCTGAGCCCGCTCAAGGCCGAGGCTGCCACCAACCTGGAACAGTTCGGTTCACCGCTGGATCTCTACCACAACCCGGACAACAAGTTCGTGGCGGGCTTTATCGGCTCTCCCAAGATGAACTTCCTGGCGGGCGAGTTGCTGGAGATTGGCGAGCAGGAGTGCCTGGTCAAGTTGACCTCTGGCGATACCGTGCGGGCTCGGGTCGATGCCCGCAGTGGCGCTGTGGGTGACAAGGTGGAGCTGGGTATTCGCCCCGAGCACCTGATGCCGCTGGATCACCCCCATGCGCACAGCAAGGTGAGCGGGATCGTGCAGGTGGCCGAGCACCTGGGCGCCGAGTCCTTCGTTTATATGGATGTGGATGGTCACGACTTTACCGTCAAGGCCACCTCGGATGTTGATGTGGCGACCGGTCAGACCTACAGCGTGGGTATCCCGGCCGAAGCCTGCTACCTGTTCGATGCCAAGGAGCAGGCGTTCCCCCGTACCGCCAAATATATCCGTACCTGATTTTTTGTTGTGCTGGTTTTCCTTTCTTAATAATCAATGCCTTTTTGCCGGTCGTCAGACCGGCTTTTTATTGCCTGCGATTTGAACATGCAGATAGGCAAGGTAACCCGGTTCAAGCCTCGAGTTCGGCGGTAATATCGGGCACAAAGGTCTGGCTGGCCAGCGGCGGGCGCTCATACCCTTCGGTCTTGATGGGGGGGAGCTTGATGGGCTCGTAGTGGATCGCCTCGTAGGGCACCTTGCTCAGCAGATGGGCGATGCAGTTGAGGCGGGCACGGCGCTTGTCGTCCGCCTCCACCACGAACCAGGGGCAATCCTCGGTGTCGGTGTAGGTGAACATGTCATCCTTGGCGCGGGAGTACTCCACCCAGCGCGAGCGGGACTGCAAATCCATCGGGCTGAATTTCCAGCGCTTGATGGGGGTGTTGATCCGCTCTTTAAAGCGCTTCTCCTGCTCCTCGTCACTGACCGAGAACCAGTATTTGATCAAGGTGATGCCGGAGCGGATCAGCATCCGCTCAAACTCGGGGCAGGCGCGCAGAAACTCGCGATACTCGGCGTCGCTGCAAAATCCCATCACCCGCTCGACTCCGGCCCGGTTGTACCAGGAGCGGTCAAACAGCACCATCTCGCCAGCGGCGGGCAGGTGGGCCACATAACGCTGAAAGTACCACTGGGAGCGCTCCCGATCGGAGGGGGCGGGCAGCGCCGTGACCCGGCAGACCCGGGGGTTGAGCGGTTCGGTAATCGCCTTGATGACGCCCCCTTTACCGGCGGCGTCCCGTCCCTCGAACAGCACCACCACCTTCAGTCCCTCCTGTTTGACCCACTCCTGCAGCTTGACCAGCTCCTCCTGCAGATGGGCAAGGTGGTGCTCGTAGCACTTCTTGTCCAGACGTGGCCGCTTCTTGCTCTTCTCCTTCGCCATAGGCTTCTCCTTTTGGCATCCTTTCATGGGTGACTTCTTTGAGTCACTGCCAGCTTGCACCAGGGAGGCGTCACCTGCCAAGGGGGACGTGATACACTGCCCGCCCATCGCTGGCAACAGGAGATAACATGAAGCATTTTATGGAGATAGCAGGCCGCCGGATGGCCTATCTGGATGAAGGGCAAGGGCCGGTACTGCTGTTTGGCCACAGCTATCTGTGGGACAGCGCCATGTGGGCGCCGCAAATCGAGGCGCTCAAGGGCAGCTATCGCTGCATCGTTCCCGAGCTGTGGGGCCACGGCGATTCCGACCTGCTCCCCGAAGGTGGCTGCACCCTGGCGACGCTGGCGCGGGATCACCTGGCGCTGCTCGATGCCCTCGGCATTGAGGAGTTCGTGTTGGTGGGCCTCTCCATCGGCGGCATGTGGGGTGTGGAGCTGGCGCGCATGGTGCCAAACCGCCTTAAGGGTCTGGTGCTGATGGATAGTTTTGTCGGCCTGGAACCGCAGATCACCTGCGAGCGCTACCTCGGCATGCTGGCGATGATCGAGCAGCTCGGCACCGTGCCGGCGCCCATCATCGAACAGGTGGCGCCTATCTTCTTTGCGAACCAGCCCGATGCCGACTTGCTGGCCGATTTCAAGGCGCGTCTAGCCGCCTGGCCAAACGAGAAGATTGTCGCCATGGTGGCGGTGGGCCGCAGCTTTGTGACCCGCGAAGATCGTATCGAGTGGCTGGAGGAGATCACCACTCCCGCACTGGTGATGACAGGCTGCGAAGACAAGGCCCGTCCGGTGCTGGAGGGCTATCTGATGGCCGAGGTGCTGGGTTGCCCGTTCAGGGAGATCCCGATGGCTGGCCACATCTCATCGCTGGAAAATCCGTCCTTCGTCAATCAGCACCTGGCCGATTTTCTGGCGACGCTGTAAGCCTGAATAGGCAGCTTGAGCAGGCTGTGCTACCAGCCTGATGATGGCCGTGAAAAAGGGAGCCGAGGGCTCCCTTTTGTTTGGTCGTGTCTCACGGTTCAAGACTCATAACTGTTACCAGATATAGCCCAGCGCAAAACCCGCATAGAGCTCGCCATCGTGCTGGACGATGGGGCTGTTTTTGATGTCCCGATCATACCATTCGTAGTTCATGGCAAACATGCCAATCCAGTTGGGGCTGAAGCGGTAACTGGTGATGAGGGCCGCCATCGGGGATAGGGTGGTGCCGGTATCCCAAGCAGGCCGCTGGGCGGTTGCCTCGCTCTCGGAGATGCCGCCGAAGTAGTAGTTGGCCATCTTGTCGCTGCGCAGCATCAGCCCCATCCCCGGCATGATCAGCAGGTTGTCGCGCAGGATGGGGAAATCGGCCCACAGCAGCAGCTCCTGCCCCTTGCTGCGGCCGGTGACATCGCTGTTAGCACGCACGGTCAGCAGGGCGTAGGGGGTGATGATGTTGCCACCGATCCCGCCTTCCAGCTGCCATTTTCGCTGCTCCATGCCAGTAAAGGCCGGAGAATCCTCGGGATCCAGATTGCCAAAACGGACCCGGCCATAGCCGTAGAGGGCCACGTTCTCATCCTTGTGGAAGTAGTAGCGGGCCCGATCCCCCAGAAACATAAAGTCGTCGCCGAAGTAGATAAAGCCCGGGATGGCGTAGAGGGCGTTGTCCTGCGCTTCATAACGGGCCTGTCCCCCGATGAGCGCCGCTCCGGCGACAAAGCCCTGTGGCACCGGGCTGGTAGGGCTGTCGTTGGTGAGCAGGTCCATGGCGCCAAGATCGATATCGGCACGCGCTGGCATGGCGGCAGCGAGGAGCAGGGCCGTCAGCCCTGCCGCTCTGATTTGACGAAAAAAGGTCATGGACACTCCGTTGTCACGATTGCAGGGGAAGCAGGTTATTTTGCGGCACTGGGCATCTCTTCACGTTTTGGCCAGGCATTGATCACCGCCTTGACCAGGGTGGCGAGGGGAATGGCGAAGAAGACTCCCCAGAATCCCCACAAGCCGCCGAAGACCAGCACGGCGATGATGATGGCCACCGGATGGAGGTTGACCGCTTCCGAGAAAAGCACCGGCACCAGCAGGTTGCCATCGAGAGCCTGAATGACCAGATAGGCCACCATCAGCCAGGCGAACTCGGGGGTGAGCCCCCACTGGAACAGGGCCACCATGGCGACCGGCACGGTCACCACGGCGGCGCCGATATAGGGGATCAGCACCGAAAAGCCGACCGCGACCGCCAGCAGCACCGAGTAGCGCAGTCCCATCAGGGCGAAGGGGACATAGGTGGCGATGCCGACGATCAGGATCTCGATCACCTTGCCGCGGATGTAGTTGATGATCTGGTTGTTCATCTCCACCCACACCCGGTTGACCAGGGTGCGGTTGCGCGGCAGGAAGCGGCGCAGGCTGCCCATCAGTACCCGCTTGTCTTTGAGCATAAAGAAGACCATCAGCGGTACCAGAATGAGGTAGATCATGATGGCGACCACGTTGACCAGCGAACTGAGGGAGGCGCTTACCAGATGCTCGCCGCCACTGAGGATGCGCTGGCGAATATTGTCGATGACGGTCTCCACCAGACTGACATCAATCAGCTCGGGGTATTTGTCAGGCAGGGTGCGCACATAATCCTGAGCGTGAGTCAGCATAGCGGGCGCCTCTTTGGCCAGATTGATCCCCTGACTCACCAGCGTCGGGATAAGACCCAGCAAGGAGGCCACCGCCACTGCAATAAAGAGGATCAGAATGACGCTGGTGGCCAGGGTGCGCGACAGCCCCGCTTTTTGCAGCCGGGCGACCGGCCACTCCAGCAGATAGGCCATTACCAGCGCCACCAGCAGGGGGGCCAGCAGATCACCAAACAGCCAGATGATGGTGAAGCAGAACACCAGCAACAGGAAAAGGGTAACGGCATCGGGATCGGAAAAACGGGTCTGATACCAGCGCTTCAATACTTCTAACATGACTGCATCCTTACATCACTGGGGCTCAAGATGGCTGTTTCGCCCCGACAACCAACTGCAAAGAGAGGGTATTGTCCGGTTGTTGCTGCATCTCGACATGGTGGCCCTGACGGTGCAGATAGGCCGGAATATCCTGCCGGGAGCCCGCATCGGCCAGCCGGATGGTGACGGTTTGACCGCTTTTGGCCCCCCTTAACCAGAGCTTGAGCCGGATCAGCGGCTCGGGGCAGCGCCAGGGGGTCAGGTCGAGAATTTCCATGGGGGCTCCATCAGGCAGGTGGCCGCTATTATGGCCGTGATAAGAGCATGAAACAACGCTTGTAGCCCTTGATGGGCAAGGGTATTCTGCCGAGGCCCTTTCTGATGGAGATAGAGATAACGTGGCACGTTTTTCCCCCCTGATGGCATCGCTTCCCCTGCTGGCTTCCCTGATGGGCGCCACGTTTCATGCCGAGGCCAACAATCAGCTTCCCGACATCGGCACGGCCGGGGTTGCTGCCCTGCCCATCGAGCAGGAAGTGCGTTACGGCAACGCTTTTATGCGCTTTGCCCGTGCGGGTCTGCCGATCATCGATGATCCGGTGCTGAGCCAGTACATTGACGATCTGGGTCAGCGATTGCTGACCAACGCCGATGGGGTACGTTTCCCGTTTACCTTCTTCCTCATCAATGATCCCAGCATCAACGCGGCCGCCTTCCTCGGTGGGCGAGTCAAGGTGCACACCGGCCTCTTCCTCTACGCCGACAGCGAGAGTGAGCTGGCCTCGGTACTGGCCCACGAAATCACCCACGTGACCCAGCGCCATATCGCCCGTTATATGGAAGCGCAGGCGAGCAGCTCGGCAGTGACCCTGGCTGGTCTGGTGGGCTCCATCGCGCTGGCAGTGATCAATCCGACTGCCGGTATCGCCGCGCTGCAGACCACGCTGGGCCTCTCCATGCAGTCGGCCATCAACTACACCCGCGACAACGAATATGAAGCGGATCGCATCGGCATGAAGACGCTTTATGATGCCGGTTTCGACCCCATGGGGATGGCCAACTTCTTCCAGAAACTGGCTGCCGAATACCGTTACGCAAGCAAGCCGCCGGAGATGCTGCTCACTCACCCGCTGCCGGAGACCCGGATCAGCGAGGCCCGCGCTCGGGCGGGCAGCTATGGCCGCCGTGACTTGCCGCCCAGCCTCGACTTCTGGCTGGCCAAGGTGCGGATTCAGGTGCGTTTTGGTACCGATACCCCTCAGGGGCTGCTGAGCTACTTCGATAGCCGGATCCAGAAGGGGGATTACCCGCTCAAGGATGCCGCCATCTATGGCAAGGCGCTGGCGCTGATCCAGCTCAAGCGCACCGACGAGGCTGATACCCTGATGCAGGAGCTGGCGGCCCGTCATCCGGAAGATCTCTTTATCGTCGATGCCCAGACCGACATCGATCTGGCCAAGGGGCGCAGTGCCCAGGCCATCGCGCGCCTCGAGAAGTTCCGCAGCCGGATGCCGGATAACGAAGTGGTGGTGGTCAACCTCGGCAACGCCTACCTCGAGAGCGGCAACTACAAGAAGTCCATCGCCATCCTTGACCCCTATGCCCGTGCCCATGAGGAGAACAATCTGGCCTGGAACCTGCTGGCCGATGCCTATCGCAAGGCGGGCAGAATGACCGAGCTGCATATGGCGCGGGCCGAGATGCTCGCACTGCGCGGGGATTATCAGGCGGCCATCGACGAGCTGATCGTGGCACGCGGTACCACCAGCGATCGGATGACCCTGGCTCGTCTGGAGGCGCGCATCACCGAGCTGGAGCGGGCCAAGAAGGATCTCGATAGCCTCAAGGGCTAACGAAACCTGGCATTGACCTATCAAACAAGGGCGCACCACGGTGCGCCCTTGTTGTTTATGGCGGTGGCGTTGATGTGGGGGACGGTGATAGCAGCGATGGGCTAGTGACTCATGCTGCTGGCGGTCGCTTTGAGCATCTCGATCTGCTGCTGGTCGAGCTCGCCGACCAGCGTCTGCTTGAGCTTGCCCTCGCTATCGAGCAGATAGCTGGTGGGCAGGCCGCCTGGGCGAGGGAAGGGGAGCCTGGCATCTTCATTGGCAATAAGGAGCGGCACCTTGATGTGATACTGCGCAGCCAGCTTGTCCAGCTCTGCTGGCGTGGTCGGGTCGTAGTTGATGGCCACCACTGTGATCCGGCCCTCCGCTGCCAGCCTGTTGAGGCGCGGCATCTCGCGCAGGCAGGGGGCACACCAGGGGGCGAAGTAGTTGACCAGCAGCGGCTTGCCGGCAAAGTTGCGCAGGCTGACCGACTGCCCTGTTGCATCGGTAAATTCGGGGGCGGGTGTGCACGCGCCCAGCAGGCCAGCCACAATCAGCCAACAAATTCGTTTCAATTCCTTTCCACTGCCGCTTACCCTGACCATCACTTTCCCCTACAATAGCGCCGTTTCTAGTCCCATCTTGCGATTAATCAGGGAGTTACCATGAGCGAGACCCAAATCTACCACAATCCGCGCTGCTCCAAGAGTCGCGAAACCCTGGCTCTGCTGGAACAGTACGGGATCGCCCCTGATGTGGTGCTCTATCTGGAGCAGGCCCCGAGCGAAGATGAGATCCGCAACCTGCTCTCTCTGCTTGGTTTTGACGATCCCCGCCAGCTGATGCGCACCAAGGAGGATCTCTACAAGGAGCTGGGATTAGCCGATGTCAGCGGTGATGCCCTCATCCGCACCATGCACCAGCATCCCAAGCTGATCGAGCGCCCCATCGTCATCAAGAACGGCCAGGCCCGTATTGGTCGCCCGCCGGAGCAGGTGCTGGAGATCCTCAAGTGAGCACCCGCTTCGCACGTTGGCTGACTCTGGTCGGCTTCTTCGGCCTGCTGGGCTGGGTCATCCTCTGGCATCTGTGGCTGTCACCCCACCCGGACCTCAACCCCTGGCTGCTGCCGGTGATCTGGACGGTGCCGCTGCTCTTCCCCCTCAAGGGGATAGTGCAGGGCAACCCCTACACCCACGCCTGGGGCAACTTCGTGTTGATGCCCTATTTCCTCCACGCCCTCACCCTGATCACCACGGATGAGGGGGAGCGGTGGCTGGCGGTGGTGGAGCTGGTCTTCACCACTCTCGCTTTTGTCGGCACCATCTACTACGCCCGACTGCGTGGTCGCGAACTTGGCTTAAGCATTCGCAAAAAGAAAGACGAAGCCAACTGATGACAAACGCCCCGCAAGGGGCGTTTTTTATGGGGAAGCAGCTCTATCCAGAGGGATCACTGTGCCCCTTGGGCTGCCCGATATTCGGCCAGCTGCTGCTGGCTAAAGGCCATCAGCTGGGGATAGAAGCGCAGAAACCCCGCCTCGCATGTTTGCCACTGCGATTCATCGAGGGTCAGCAGCGCCTCTCCCAGTTGTACCGGGCGGCGCAGTCGGCGACCGATGCCATTCAGAGCTTGCCCCAGCCCCTCCCTGTGGCGGTAGGAGGCGATCCAGTTCTGCTCGGCCATCCGTTTGAGGGGGGGTGGCAGTCCGTCCGGCAGGCGTGGGTGATCCGCCAATAGCTGCTCATAACTGCGTTGCAGGAAGCGGGGCAGGGGCTCGGTGCTGAACAGTCCCCAGTGCAGGCTCAGCCAGTGGTCGTAGATCATATCAACCACTATGCCGCCAAAGCGGCGCCAGGGGGCCTCGAAACAGGCGACGGCCGCCTTGTGCTCGGGGTGGCCGTCGGTGAAAGCGTCAATTTTGCGGTGTAGCCAGATCCCCTCATCGAAGTGGGCGGCAAGCCCCGTGGGCAGCGTGCCTTTGACGAAATCGCCGAGCAGATTGCCGGTGAGAGAGCTTCGGGTGTGGGCAGCCAGATGGAGATGGGCCAGAAAATTCATCGGTCGCTGTGGGTCTGTTATGGGATGGCAAGGTGCTTCGAGCCTAACGGATCCCGCTCGCCTTGACCATGATCGGGATTTTGCTACTGCCCTGCGGCTGCCTCTTGCCGGGCAAAATTCGGGCGTGCTAAGGTGATGCTATCTTTGTCACAGGACGCGACAAACCACCATGATGCGCAAAGCCAGAGGCTTTTTTCTGGCCTTCTACTTCAAGCCTTTCTATCTCTCCGAGTGGTTCGACGAATAGATCGAACCCCTGGAGCAGTTCACTGACGCCCGCTCGGGCGTGATCTCGCTCATCCAGATTTTGCCGCTTTTGGTCATCGCATGCATTCGCCTGCGGTGCCTTGTCCGCGCCTGTGCGCTTTTTATGTAATGGAGTACTCAAGATGAAGATCAGACTGACCCTCTCAGCCCTGTTTGTTGCTAGTCTGCTGGCCACCCCCGCCATGGCCAAGGAGTGGAAAACCGTGCGTTTCGGGGTGGAGGGGGCCTACCCGCCCTTCTCCTGGACCGATGCGTCGGGCGAGATCAAGGGGTTTGATATCGATCTCGCCAACGCCCTGTGTCAGCAGATGGCGGTCAAGTGCGAGCTGGTGGCGCAGGATTGGGACGGCATGATCCCGGCCCTGCTGTCGCGCAAATACGACGCCATCATCGCCGCCATGTCGATCACCGACGAGCGGCGCCAGAAGGTCGATTTCACCGAGAAATATGCCCATATTCCCAATCGCTTTGTAGCGGCCAAAGGGACCGAGCTGACATTGACCCCGGAAGGCATGGCGGGCAAGCGCATCGGGGTGCAGCGGGCCACCACCCACGACAAGTACCTGACCGACAATTTTGGCTCGAATGTCACCATAGTCCGCTACGGCAATGCCGATGAGGCCTATCTCGATCTGAAAGCGGGTCGGGTGCTGGCCCTGCTGGCCGATGCCTCTGCCATCGAGCAGGGGCTGCTTGGCAAAGAGGGGGGCGACAAGTTCGACTATGTGGGGCCCGCCCTGACCGCTCGTCAGTGGTTTGGTGATGGCATGGGGATCGCCGTGCGCAAGAGTGATAAGGAGCTCAAGGGCAAGCTGGACGAGGCGATCAAGGCCCTGCGTGCCAATGGCACCTATCAGCAGATCAACCAGAAGTACTTCAAGTACGATATATATGGTGGTTGACGGGGGGAGGGAGCTTGCTCCCTCTCTTTTCATCGGGCAAGCGACAATCGTGCAAGGAGGATCGCCATGTTGACCCTGATCGAGGGGGCCGAGATCTTCAGCCCCACCCAACTTGGCCAGCAGGATCTGCTGGTGGCTGATGGCCGCATTGCCTGGATGGGCAAGGGGTTGACGGTGCCCGCAAACTGGCCGTTGCACAGGGTCGATGGTCGAGGCCGCTATCTGGTGCCCGGGCTGGTGGATCCGCTGGCCCATATCACCGGCGGTGGCGGTGAGGGGGGCTTTGCTTTTCGCACCCCTGAACTGGCGGCGAGCGAGGCGCTCAAGGCCGGCGTCACCACCCTGGTGGCGGCGCTTGGCACCGACAGCCTGACCCGCACTCCCGCGCAGGTGCTCGGCAAGGTGCGCGAGTTTCGCGCCGCCGGGGTGAGCGCCTTTATGTATACCGGCTCCTACCATCTGCCGGTCAAGACCCTGACCGGCACGGTGGAGTCGGACATCATCCTGATCCCCGAGGTATTGGGGGTGGGGGAGGTGGCCATCAGCGACCACAGATCCAGTGCGCCGACCCACGACGAGCTGGCCAGGCTTGCCAGCGAGGCGCGGGTGGCCGGGCTGCTTGCGGGCAAGAGCGGGGTCAGCTTCTTCCATGTCGGGGATGGCAAGGGGGCATTGGCGCCCCTGCGGGCCCTGCGCGATGAGACTGACATTCCGCTGCGCCAGCTCTATCCCACCCACTGCAACCGCAACCCCTGGCTCTTTGCCGAGGCCATCGAGTGGGGCAAGGCGGGAGGTTGGGTCGACCTCACCACCTCGAGCTTTCCCGATCTGCTGGAGGATGGCGAGCGGCTTGCTGCCGATGCGCTCCTCGAGCTGCTGGCCGCCAATGTGCCTGCCGAGCGCATCACCTTCAGCTCGGATGCCAACGCCAGCCTGCCGCGCTTTGATGGCGAGGGGCGGCTAATCGAGATGCGCTGCGGCCAGATTGCCAGCCTGTGGCAGCAGTGCGTGCGCGCGACCCGGCTCGGTGTCTCGCTGGAGAGGGCGTTGGCCGCGGTGACGAGCAATCCGGCACAGGCGCTGGGGCTCGGCAGCAAGGGGCGTATCGGGGTCGGACAGGATGCGGATCTGCTGCTGGTGCACGACCGGACGTTTGCTATCGAACGGGTGATGAGTGGCGGCCAGTGGCGCGAATAAGGCTGCGGGCAATATCGTAGTCAGTGCGAGAGCGTGGTTGCTCCAAACAGCAAAAGCCCGACAACAAGGTCGGGCTTTTTGATCTGCAGTGTGGGAATAAGGCTTAGAGCGCCAGAAACCCGAGGATCAGGATGGGGCCGAGCAGGCTCAGGATAAAGCCGGAGACAATGGCCACCGGCACCACCTGAATGCCCCCTGATTTCTGGATAACCGGCAGGGTGAAGTCCAGCGCCGTGGCGCCGCCGTAACCGATGGCCGCCGAGGGGTGGCGTCGCATCAGGACCGGGATGATCAGGATGGCGATAAGCTCGCGCCCAAGATCGTTGATAAAGGCAGCAGAACCGAGCACCGGCCCCAGTTTGTCGGCCACCAGGATGCCGGAGAGCGAATACCAGCCGAAGCTCGAGCTCATCGCCAGACCATGGGCAAAGGGCATGCCCAGCAATTGGGCCGCCAGCAGGCTACCCAGCCAGCTGCTGAGGATGACGGTGGCGGCTATCTTCATCCCCCAGGGGTTGAGCAGGATCTGGCGCAGCCGCATGCCGGAGTTGCGCATCTGCACCCCGATGAGAAACAGCAGCAGCATCAGGGCCCACTCGCTCCACTTGTCGATGGGCAGGGCGCGCAGATCCACCAGTAGACCCAGCAGCACGCCGCCGAGCACCACAAAGCAGAGCTGTAGGGATTCCCACAGCAGGTGCAACTTGCCCGGCATCTTGGCATCGCTCGCCTCGTGGGTCGGCGGCGTGCGCTTGTCGAGCCACCAGAGGGCCAGCAGGTTGCAGACCGTGATCGCGGTGAGCATCACCCCGGCGACCTTGAAGATCACCGCCAGATTGCTGCCCAGGTTCTCCACATAGGCAAGCCCGAGCCCCATCAGAAACAGAATGAGGTAGACCATCTTGCCCAGACTCTGGTTGACCAGCTTGATCAGTCGGGCAGAGGAGAGGGGAATCAGATAGCCGATTGCCAGTGGCAACAGGATCAGCAACACATTGAGCAGCATCGAGGCCTCGATCACAAAAACTGATAAAAACACCACCTTATCATTACTTATTGGCTCTGTGTCACATATCTCTCGCTTTCATGGCCGCAAACAGCCCTTTTGGGGGCAGATTGTTACTTTTTTGCCACAACCTCTCTGTTTGATAAGGTTCTGTGCGAGCCCGTGTGCACCAATGAAATCAAGTTGATCCGATCGGGGGGTCGATATTTCGCTCGGCAAGGGGGTGCATAAAGCCATTTTGGTGCCGGTTTGGCACACATCACGCTTTTCTCTTGCCACTGATATGATTGGGGTATAAAAAGGCGGTATCGGAATAGCCATTGAAACGGCTGTTTATGCAAACAAAGTGCTGAAAAATACGCAAAGAGCGAATAAAAATAGAGCGAATCCCCTGAAGACCCTCGTTCTGTATTGTTTTTTCACTATCCGGGTGATATTTTCGCTGAAGGTTGCCATCGGTTAACTTTTTGTTAAATGGACGATGGTTGAGTCACGCCCCCTGCGGCGTCTAGGGACAGACAAGGTTGTAATGGATGAGCGACGTTGCCGCACTGGAAGTACGTGATCTGCACAAATATTTTGGCACCCACGAAGTGCTCAAGGGCATCGACATGACAGCCCACAAGGGGGATGTGATCTCCCTTATCGGCTCCTCCGGCTCGGGGAAGTCGACCTTTCTTCGCTGTATCAATCTGCTCGAAACCCCCTCATCCGGCACTGTCTCGCTCCATGGCGAGCTGATCCGGATGAAAACCAGCCGCGCCGGCGAGCGGTTGCCCGAGGATATGCGTCAGGTGGAGCGGATCCGCAGCCGACTGGCCATGGTGTTTCAAAGTTTCAATCTCTGGTCACACATGACCATCATGCAGAACATCATCGAAGTGCCAATCCAGGTGCTCAAGGTACCTCGCGCCGAAGCACTGGCCAAGGCAGAGCAACTGCTCAACCGGGTTGGACTCTGGGAGCGGCGCGACTACTATCCCGGCCACCTCTCCGGTGGTCAGCAGCAGCGGGCTGCCATTGCCCGTGCGCTGGCGGTAGAGCCCGAGGTGATGCTGTTTGACGAACCCACCTCGGCGCTGGATCCCGAGCTGGTGGGGGAGGTGCTCGGCCTGATGCGCGAGCTGGCCGAAGAGGGGCGCACCATGCTGGTGGTGACCCACGAGATGTCGTTTGCCCGGGATGTATCGAACAAGGTGATGTTTCTGCATCAGGGGCGGGTGGAAGAGGAGGGCAACCCCAAGGAGATTTTCGCCCATCCCAAATCCGAGCGGTTCAAGCAATTCATCTCCTCCATCTACTGATGGCGGGATGCCTGGTTACCCAATCAACTGTTTTATCAAGGAGAGATACATGAACAAGCTGATGCTGGCGACAGCCGTAGTTACTGCCCTTGCGTCCGGTAGCCTGATGGCCAAGGAGTGGAAAGAGGTCCGGATCGGGGTTGAGGGTGCCTATCCCCCCTTCTCCTGGACCGAGCCCAGTGGCGAGGTGAAAGGTTTTGATATCGACATCGCCAACGCCCTGTGCGAAGAGATGAAAGTGAAGTGCACCCTGGTCAAGCAGGACTGGGACGGCATCATTCCGGCGCTGCTGTCACGCAAGTTTGACGCCATCATCGCCACCATGGACATCACAGAAGAGCGCAAGAAGAAAGTGGACTTCACCCAGAAGTACCAGCACATTCCGGCCCGCTTCGCCGCCAAGAAGGGCACTGATGTGCAGCTCGACAAGGCCTTTATGGAAGGCAAGTCCGTCGCGGTGCAGCGTGCGACCTCCATGGATACCTTTATTACCGACAACTTCCCCAACGCCACCATCAAGCGTTACGGCACCGCCGATGAAGCCTATCTCGATCTGAAATCCGGTCGTGTGGACTATGTGCTGGCCGACTCTGCCGCCATCACCGACGGTCTGCTGAAGAAAGAGGGCGGTGATGCCTTTGAATTCGTCGGCCCGAAACTGACCGATCCCAAGTGGTTTGGCGAGGGTGCCGGTATTGCGGTGCGCAAGGCTGACAAGGATCTGAAAGAGAAATTCAACGCCGCCATTCTGGCGCTGCGTGCCAACGGCAAGTACAAGGAAATCAACGACAAGTACTTCGAGTTTGACGTTTACGGAGAGTAAAACAAAGAGACGTTTACGGCGAGTAAGTCCAAAGACGTCTACGGCAAGTAACGACAGGTTGATCCTGTCAGTAGTCATCGGGCCCGTCACCTCCCTGAGGGAGTTTACGGGCCCGCATTGATTGCAATGGAGCTGCACATATTTCATTCGGACTGCTATGGAGCCTTCTGGTTAGCAGGTGCGTGAAGATTCAGTGGCGATGGAGCTGCATATGTTTGATTTGAAAGGATACGAAGCCTCGCTGCTGGAGGGCGCCTGGGTCACCCTGGAAGTGGCGCTGGCCTCCCTGCTGCTGGCGTTGCTGCTGGGGATGCTGGGGGCGCTGGCCAAACTCTCTCCCTACAAGTGGGCCCGGGCCATCGCCACCGGCTACACCACCATCATTCGCGGCATCCCTGATCTGGTGCTAATGATGCTGCTCTTCTTTGGCGGCCAGGTGCTGATCAACGGCATCTGCACCTGGGTCAACGAGACTTACAACAGCTGGTTACTGGAGAGTAATCCCAATCAGGAGTGGGTCTCCCTGCTTCCGGACTATATCGACATCAGCCCCTTTGTGGCCGGTGTCGCGACCATCGGTTTTATCTTCGGCGCCTACATGACCGAGACCTTTCGCGGCGCCATTCTGGCGGTGGACAAAGGGGAGCTGGAGGCCGCACGGGCCTTTGGCATGCGGGCAACCCAGGTGTTTGTGCGGATCCTCTTCCCCCAAATGATGCGCCACGCCCTGCCGGGCTTTGGCAACAACTGGCTGGTACTGCTGAAAACCACCGCGCTGGTCTCCATCATCGGCCTCGATGACATGGTGCGCAAAGCCTCGCTGGCAGCGGGCTCGACCCAGCAACCCTTCACCTTCTACATGGCGGTGGCGTTGATCTTCCTGATCTTCACCGCAGTCTCTACCTCGGCGCTCAAGTGGGCCGAGCGTCACTATGCCATCAAGACGAGGTAAGCCATGTCGTACTCAATGCAGTCATCCGTTTACTGTGAGCGTCGCGGTGCCAGTGCCGAGCGTCACTACATCACGATGAAGACGAGGTAAGCCATGGATTTCTCAATCATTCTCAAAGAGTGGCCCACCTATTGGGAGGGGCTCTATACCACCGTCTGGCTGGTGGCCCTCTCTCTGATCCTCGGCCTGATGCTGGCGGTGCCCATGGGCATCCTGCGCAATAGCCGCAACTGGCTGATCAAGGGGCCGATCTGGGCCTATATCTACTTCTTTCGCGGCACCCCGCTGCTGGTGCAGCTCTTCATCATCTACTACGGCGCCGCCCAGTGGGAGTGGCTGAAGAACAGTGCCGCCTGGTCGCTCTTCTCCGAAGCCTGGTTCTGCGCTCTGCTGGCCTTTACCCTCAATACCGCCGCCTATACCGCCGAGATCGTGCGTGGGGCGGTACACAATATGCCGCGCGGCCAGATTGAGGCTGCCAACGCCTTTGGCATGACCCGCTGGCAGACCCTGGCCCGGATCATTTTGCCCAACTCGTTTCGTCGGGCGCTGCCGGCTTACAGCAACGAGGTGATTTTCATGCTGCAAGGCTCGGCGGTGGCGGGCATCATCACCATCGTCGATCTGACCGGCGCGGCGCGGATCATCAACTCCCGCTACTACAGTCCGTTCGAGGCGTTTTTGACCGCAGGGCTGCTCTATATGCTGCTCACCTTTGTCATCGTCTGGCTGTTCAAGAAGTGGGAAGCGCGCTGGCACGCCCACCTGCGCCCGCGCAATGTGTAAGGTGTGATCTGCCAAGATGAGTGAAAATGGCCCCGCCTGTTGCAGGCGGGGCCATTTTTTATCTTTATCCTCCGCCCGTCCGGTTTGCCAAATGGCGGACGAGCAGGGAGAATGCAGCACTCCCGAGCGCCGCCAGCCGTTGGCTGCATGCCTTATTCCCCAGTTCCCGAGGTTTTATGTACCGGATATTGTTTGAGCATTCCGCTTTCCTGGTTATCGACAAGCAGCCCGGCATCGGCATGCACGACGAGAAGGGCGACGGTGAGTCGGTCAATCCGGGGCTGGTCAATCGCGTGAAGGCCGATACCGGGCTCACTCTCTATCCGGTGCACCGGCTCGACAAGATGACCTCCGGGCTGGTGCTGCTGGCTCGCACCACGGAGGCGAACCGCGCGCTGAGCATGGCCTTTGCGGCCCGTGAGGTGAGCAAGCAGTATCTGGCGCTCTCCGATCGCAAACCCAAGAAGAAGCAGGGTTGGGTGAAGGGGGATATGCAAAAGGGGCGTGGCGGCAGCTGGATGCTGGTGCGTACTCTGGATAATCCTGCCATCAGCTGGTTTGATTCGGTGTCGGTGCGCGAGGGGCTGCGGCTCTATCGCATCAAGCCCCAGACCGGCAAAACCCACCAGATCCGGGTTGCCCTCAAAAGTATCGGCGCCCCCATTCTCGGGGATGAGCGCTATGGCGGTACGCCAGCCGATCGCGGCTATCTGCACGCCTGGCGACTGAGTTTTACGCTGGCGGGCGAGCCGTTCGACTTTGTCTGCCCGCCCGATGTGGGGAGTGAATTTGTCACTCCCGAGCTCACGGCCGCCATCGCAGCCCTTGCGCCCTGATGCTTATGCGCCCAGCGTCTGACACAATGATCCATTCAGCGAAAGAGCGTGATCCTGACGGACGTGCACCGCGCTGGATCCTGGCCGACTTTGACGACACCCTGGCCCCCGGCGACAGCCACGCCGGTCTGCTGCGCTATATCTTGCGCCGCCGGATCTGGCCGTTGTTGCTGTTGCCAGTAATCGCGCTCGGTGGCTTGGTCTATCTTGCTCCCAGCCAGCGGCGGCGCGGTATCTCCCTTATCTGGTGGGCCATCACCTTGGGGCTTTCCTCTTTGGGCTGGCGCAAGCTGGTGCGTGCCTATTGCCGCACCAGGCCGGGGCTGTATCGTCAGGCTCGCGAATTGCTGCAAAGCGAGTGCGCGCGCTGCTGGGTGATCTCCGCCAGTCCCTGCGCGCTGGTGCGAGCCCAGCTCTATCAACAACTGCCCGGCCAGTTGCCCCACCGGATCATTGGCTCGCAGATGCACTACCGTTTTGGCGGCCTGATGCCGCGCTTCTATTGCCACGGCCAGCACAAGCTGCTGCCGGAGATCTGCGCCCTCGATGCCGAATTGGCCTTGAGTGACAGCCTGCACGATCTGCCGCTGCTGGGGTTGGGGAAAGAGGCGTGGTTGATCAATCCGACGCCCACGCGACTGCAAAAGGCCCGGGCCTGCTTGCCCCATCTGATGGTCAAAAACTGGCAACTGTAAGGCAAAGCTGACAGTCCTGCGGGTCGTTACCGTTTGATCCGCAAGGCTGCGGCTTGAATGTCACAATCAATTTACATCTTTTGCTGCCAGCTGCGAAAAACTATCTGCAACCTGCCTCTTCTCTTCCTGCTACGCCCTATCTCTAATGAAACAAGTTGTTAACACTTGCTGCGCCGCTGCGTGCTGCAATCCGTTTTAACCGAATCAAGAGCAAGGAGCGCCCGATGAATGCCACCTCTTCCGCCACTCACACCATCAATCCGTTAGGCACCGACGGTTTCGAGTTTGTCGAGTACACGGCCCCCGATGCCAAGGGGATTGCCGCTCTCAAGAGCCTGTTTGTGTCGCTCGGGTTTGCCGAGGTCGCCAAGCACAAACACAAGCAGTGCTGGCTTTACCGGCAGGGGGATATCAACTTCGTGGTCAATGCCGAGCCCCACTCCCAGGCGGAGCAGTTTGCCAGCCTGCACGGGCCGAGCGTTTGCGGCATGGCATTTCGGGTGAGCGATGCGGGCAAGGCCCAGCAGTTCGCCATCGCCAAGGGGGCCAAGCCCTTTGTCGGCAAGATTGGCCCGATGGAGCTCAATATTCCCGCCATCTACGGTATCGGCGAGAGTACTCTCTCCTTTGTCGACCGTTATGGCGACAAGGGCTCCATCTATGACGTGGATTTTGTCTTCTACCCCGACTGGCAGTCCCGGATGGCAGAGGTAGATGCCGGTCTTATGGAGATCGATCACCTGACCCATAACGTGCATCGCGGCAATATGGATGTCTGGTCCAACTTCTATGAGCGGATCGGCAACTTCCGCGAAATTCGCTACTTCGATATCGAGGGCAAGCTGACCGGGCTGCATTCACGCGCCATGACCGCTCCCTGCGGCAAGATCCGCATCCCCATCAACGAGTCGGCGGATGACAAGTCCCAGATCGAGGAGTACCTGCGCCAGTACAAGGGGGAGGGGATCCAGCACATTGCGCTCTCCTCGGCCGATATCTACCACACCATCCGCACCCTGCGCAGCCGCGGTACCGGTTTTATGCCGACCCCGGATACCTACTACGAGAAGGTGAACAGCCGGGTCGAGGGGCATCAGGAGGATCTGGCGGCCCTCAAAGAGCTGCGCATCCTCATCGACGGCTCCCCTACCAAGGATGGCATCCTGTTGCAGATCTTCACCGATACCGTGATAGGCCCGGTCTTCTTCGAGATCATCCAGCGCAAGGGTAACGAAGGGTTTGGCGAGGGCAATTTCAAGGCGCTGTTTGAATCTATCGAGCTGGACCAGATCCGCCGCGGCGTGCTGGATGGCGGCGAGGATGAGAAGGGTGCCCGCAAAGAGGGAGCGAGCGATGCGTAACTGGATTAACTTCCCCCATCGGGAGGGGACCCACTCCCGGCAAGCCCATGCCGACCTGCCGGAACAGGCCATCTATGAGCGCGAGCTGGGGCGCAGCGGCTTTTTTGGCCCCGCCACCCACATGCACCACAAGCATGCCCCCACCGACTGGAGCAGTTGGGAAGGGCCGCTGCGGCCACGGCTGTTTGACCTCAATGCCCTGCAGGAGGAAGTAAGCTCGCTCTCTCCCTGGGTGGCTCCCGACATTCTCAGCAACCCCCACTGCCGCTACCGAGTCTGGCGGCTATCCGAGGCGATGCCGTTTCTGGTGCGCAATGCCGATGGCGACGAGCTGCTCTTTATCCACGAAGGGGGCGGCGAGTTCTTCTGCGACTACGGCCACCTGAGCCTGCGGGACGGCGACTATGTGGTGATCCCCCGTGGCACCATGTGGCGCATCGAGCCGACAGCGCCCCTGTTCATCCTGATGATCGAGGCGACCAACGACAGCTATCAGCTGCCGGACAAGGGGCTGGTGGGCAATCACGCCATCTTCGACCCGGCGGCGCTGGATGTGCCCGCCATCAACGAGCGCTTTTTGGCCCAGCAGGATGAGAATCCCTGGTCGCTGCAGGTGAAACGCCACGATCAGGTATCGGTCATCACCTGGCCCTTCAACCCGCTGGATGCGCAGGGGTGGCACGGGGATTTGTGCGTGGTGCGCCTCAACTGGCGGGATATCCGCCCGCTGATGAGCCACCGCTACCATCTGCCGCCGTCAGCTCATTCGACCTTTGTGGCGAGCCGCTTCGTGATTTGTACCTTCGTGCCGCGCCCCATCGAGAGCGATCCCGGCGCCCTCAAGGTGCCCTTCTATCACAGCAATGACGATTATGACGAGGTGCTCTTTTACCACGCCGGGGACTTCTTCAGCCGGGACAATATCGAGCGGGGCATGGTCACCTTCCATCCCGCCGGTTTCACCCACGGCCCCCATCCCAAGGCGTTTGCGGCAGGGCAGGCCTATGTCAAGAAGTTCACCGACGAGGTGGCGGTCATGCTCGATACCCGCGATGCGCTGAACGTTGGCAGTCTGTGCGAAGGGATCGAGAACACCCGGTATGTCTCCAGCTGGCAGCGCCCGGACGCTGCTGCCGGCAAATAAGGAATCGCTTATGAAATTGGCAACATTGAACAATGGCAAGCGCGATGGCGCTTTGGTGGTGGTGAGCCGGGATCTGACCCGTGCGGTACGGGTGAGCGAGATTGCCCCGACTTTGCAGGCCGCTCTCGACGAGTGGGCCGAGGTTGCCCCCAGGCTGGAGGTTGTCTATCAGCAGCTTAACGAGGGCCGTGTGGCCGAGGCGTTCCCCTTTGACGAAGCGTCTTGCCTCTCTCCGCTGCCGCGTGCCTATCAGTGGGCCGATGGCAGTGCCTACGTCAACCACGTGGAGCTGGTGCGCAAGGCGCGCGGCGCCGAGATGCCGGAGAGCTTCTGGCACGATCCGCTGATGTATCAGGGGGGCTCCGACAGCTTTCTCGCCCCCCGTGGCCCCATCGTGATGGGTTCTGAGGAGTGGGGGATCGATTTCGAGTCGGAAGTCGCCATCATCACCGACGACGTGCCGATGGGGGTGAGCCCGCAGGGGGCCGTTAGCCACGTCAAGCTGCTGATGCTGGTCAACGATGTGAGCCTGCGCAACCTCATTCCGGGCGAGCTGGCCAAGGGATTTGGTTTCTTCCAGTCCAAACCGTCCAGCGCCTTCTCGCCGGTGGCCATCACCCCGGATGAGCTGGGCGATGACTGGCACGATGGCAAGGTGATGCTGCCCCTGCGCACCCATCTGAACGGCGCCCTGTTTGGCGCACCGGATGCCGGGGTGGATATGACATTCAGCTTCTTCGAACTGATTGCCCATGCGGCCAAGACCCGTCCCCTTGGTGCCGGTTGCATCATCGGCTCGGGCACCGTCTCAAATTACGATCGCAGCGCCGGTTCATCCTGCATCGCCGAGCGCCGCATGCTGGAAATTCTTGATTGTGATCAAGCTATAACCCCCTATTTGCAGTTTGGTGATAGAGTGTCGATCGCGATGGAAGATCGCTCTGGCCAAAACCTGTTTGGCACCATCTCTCAACAGGTGGTGCCCGCGAGCGGTCAGGGAGGTTGATGGCCAGCGCCGGTTGGCGGCAAGGATATTCGGGATATGTCCGGATCACGACGAGCCCTCAACCGGTGCCGGGTACACAAGGAGGCAGGTGGCGAGCACCTGCCGGGCTTCGGGCCCAGATAAGATGCAGGGACAGATTATGTTGCAGTTGTTTGGCTATTGGCGTTCGTCGGCAAGTTTTCGGGTGCGGATCGTGTTGCAGCTCAAGGGGCTCGCCTACGAGCAGCATCCCATCAATTTGCGGCAAGGCGAGCAGAGCGAGAAGGCCTATCGCCGGATAAACCCCCAAGGGCTGGTGCCGTTTCTGGTGGATGGCGATGTGCAGATCGGTCAGTCGGTCGCCATCATGGAGTACCTTGACGAGACCTATCCCGCCTATTCTCTGATGCCCTCTTCCCCCGATGCGCGGGCCCGGGTGCGCCAGATCGTCAACATGATCGCCTGTGATATTCACCCGCTCAACAATCTGCGGGTACTCAACTATCTGGAAGAGCACTTCAGGGCCAACAACGAGCAGGAGGCCCGCTGGTATCGCCACTGGATTGACGAGACTTTCACTGCCCTCGAACAGCTGTTGATGACCACCGCCGGTGTCTACTGCGTCGGCAACGAAGTGACCCTGGCCGACTGCATGTTGGTGCCCCAGGTCTACAACGCCCGCCGCTACGACATGACCCTGGACGATTACCCCACCATCCGCCGCATCGTCGCCAACTGCGAACAGTTGCAGGCCTTTATCAAGGCGGCCCCTGCCAACCAGCCGGATGCGCAGTGACAAGCTCATTTGACGAAAAGCGCAGGATGGCATCAACACGCCATTCATAAACAAGGGCCCCACTGTGTGGGGCCCTTGTTCGTTAACGGCACTCCAGTTTGCTGGCGTGCCTCTTTCTGTTCAGAGGGGATCAGGCTCCCTGCTCCGGGCGGGCGTCCGGGATCAGCGGATCGGCTTTGCGGCGGCGCAGCAGGCGTACCAGCGGGGGTAGGGTGATTACTACGATGGCCAGTACCAGCAGGGTCTGGCTGATGCCGCTGCTCCACAGGATGGCGGTGTCGCCATTGCTGATGGAGAGGGCGCGGCGCAGGTTCTGCTCCAGCATTTCACCCAGCACGAAGCCCAGAATGAGCGGTGACATGGGGAAGTGCATCTTGCGCAGCAGGTAGCCAAAGACCCCGAGGGCCACCATCAGCAACAGGTCGAAGGTGGTGCTGTGCACCGCATAGACTCCCACTGCCGAGACGCTGGCGATGGCGGGTACCAGAAACCAGAGCGGGATGGAGAGCATGCGGGTAAAGAGCCCCACCATGGGGATGTTCATCACCAGCAACATGACGTTGGCCAGCAAGAGGGCGGCGATCAGTCCCCACACCACATCGGGTTGTTCGGTGAACATGGTGGGGCCGGGGGTGATGTTGTAGAGGGTCAGCGCCCCCATCATCACCGCCGTGGTACCCGACCCCGGCACTCCCAGTGTCAGCATGGGGATAAAGGAGCCGCAGGCTGAGGCGTTGTTGGCCGCCTCTGGCGCTGCCACGCCGCGAATGTCCCCTTCGCCGAATTTGGCATTCGGCCCCGCCAGTCGCTTCTCGGTCATGTAGGTGATGGCACTGGCGATGGTGGCACCGGCGCCGGGCAGAATGCCGACGAAGAAGCCGATGGTGGAGGAGCGCAGCATGGTGCCGGTGCAATGGACCAGCTCCTTGAAGTTGAACAGCATCCGCCCGGTGGTGCGCACCAGCTTGCCGCCGCCGCTGGTGTGTTCCAGCATCAGCAGGATCTCGCTCACCGAGAAGAGGCCGATCACCACCACGATAAACTGCACCCCGTCCGAGAGGTGAACGCTGTCGAAGGTGAAGCGATAGACGCCGGTGTTGGCATCCACCCCGACGGTGGCGAGTCCCAGCCCAATCAGCGCCGCCATAAAGGACTTGAGCGGGTTCTGGCTCATCATGCTGCCAAGGCAGGCGATGGCGAACACCATCAGGGCGAAATACTCCGCTGGGCCGAAGGCCAGTGACCAGCGCGCCAGCGCCGGGGCGAACAGGATGATCCCCCCGATGGCGAGCATGGAGCCGACAAAGGAGCTGACCGCCGAGATGGAGAGAGCCACGCCCGCCTTGCCCTGCTGGGCCATGGGGTAGCCATCCAGCGCGGTCATGATGGCGGCGGCATCCCCCGGCACGTTGAGCAGGATCGAGGAGATCCGCCCGCCATACTCGCAACCTATGTAGACGGTAGCGAGCAGAATGAGCGCCGATTCGGGGGGGAGCTTGAGGGCAAAGGCCAGCGGCAAAAGAATGGCGACCCCGTTGATGGGGCCAAGGCCCGGCAGCAGGCCGACCACGGTGCCGACAAAGCAGCCGATCAGGGCAATAACCAGATTCTCCGGGGTGAGTGCCACCGCAAAGCCCTGGGAGAGGTACATCCAGGTATCCATATTGACTCCTTAAGAGAACCAGACGCCGAGGGGCAGGGTGACATCCAGCAGCCGGTCGAAGGCGAGATAGAGCACCAGACCGCCGACGACGCCGGAGAGCAGGGCAGCTTTGGCAGAGGCGCCAAACAGGCGCCCCAGTACAAAGGTGAGCAGGGTGGTGGCCAGCGGAAAGCCCAACCACTCGAAGCTGGCACCGTACCCGGCCAGCGCCACCACCATAATGGCGAGGTGGCGCAGGGTACGCAGCGGCGGCCAGGTGACGGTGTCCGGCTGGCGGCGCAGCAGCAACAGGGCACACAGCGCCATCAGGCCGATGATGCCGAGCGGGAAGGGGCGCGGCCCCAGCGGCTCATAGCTGTATTCGCTCTGGATCTGCCAGGCGATGGCGGCGCCTGCCAGACAGAGCAGCAGCCAGATGGCGGCGAAGATGCGATCGCTCATGGCTGCGGCTCCTATTTGGCCAGACCGAAGGCTTTGGCCTGCTCGCGATATTGCGCCACCTGCTCCTTGACGTAGCTGTCGAGCGCCTCGCCGGTGAGGTCAAACTCGAACAGGCCGCGCAGATCCCGCTGCGCCTTGAAGGTGTCGGTCTTCACCAACTGATCGAAGGTCTGCTTCCACCACTGGTATTCGCTGTCGCTTACCTTGGGGCCGACATAGAAGCCGCGGATCACCGGCCACACCAGGTCATAACCCTGTTCCTTGGCGGTGGGGATGGTGGCCAGCTTGCCGGGCAGCCGCTCGGCAGAGAACACCGCCAGCACCCGCAGTTTGTCGCCGCCGATATAGGGCACCATCTCGCTCAAATCGCCGGAGACCGCCTGCACATGGTTGCCCAGCAGCGCGGTGACCGGCTCGCCGCCCCCTTCAAAGGCGACGTAGCGCATCTTGTGGGGGTCAACCCCGGCCTGTTTGGCCAGCAGCGCCGTCTTCATCCAGTCCTGACTGCCGATGGAGGCACCCGCGCCGATCACCACGCTGTTGGGATCGCGCGCCATGGCGCTCACCAGCTCCTTGAGGTTCTGATAGGGGGCATCGTGGCGCACCGCGATCATGCCGTAATCGGTGCCCACCGCCGCCAGCCAGCGCACATCGTCCACCCCGTAACGGCCAAATTTCCCCTGTGAGAGGTTGAGCAGGGAGCCACCGGAGAAGGCGACCACAGTCCCCGCCTCGGCGGGGCGCTGGGCCACGATGGCGTTGTAGGCCACGGCGCCGACCCCGCCCGGCATGTAGGTGACCCGCATCGGCTTGTCGATGGTGCCGGTTTCCTGCAGGCTCACCTGCAGCAGCTTGCAGGTGAGATCGAAACCACCGCCCGGTTTGGCCGGTGCGATGCATTCGGTACGGCTCGGGGTCGCGGCACTTTCGGCCGCCTGCAGTGGCAGGGCGCCGAGCAGGGTCAGCAGGGCGAGGGCATGACGTGTGCGTTGCTTCATGGTTGTGTGCTCCATCTTGTCGTTGTTTTTCCTGGGTGTGACTCCGTCGATGGACGAAGTGATGCGAAATTGTTAAAACAACAACCTTTCATTCACCTTTCAATCGCTGACCAAGAGCCGGGAGTGTGACCCTGATCGCACCTTCTCCCGCAATAGCAGTGACGAAGGGATGCAGTTGAAGCAGTGCGGCTGAATGCCGTGGTTAGGAACAAGGGGAGAGGGATGCGCTTGCTGTTGGCAGAAGATAATCACGAACTGGCCCACTGGCTGTCGCGGGCACTCACCAGCGCCGGTTTCGCGGTGGATTGGGTGGCTGACGGGGCTCAGGCTGACCACCTGCTGCGCCACGAACAGTACGCGCTGGCGGTGCTCGATATCGAGATGCCCAAGCTCGACGGGCTGGTGGTACTCGGCCGATTGCGCAGTAGGGGGCAGGGGGTGCCGGTGCTGCTGCTCACCGCCCGCGGCGCGGTGGAGGAGCGGATCTGCGGCCTCAATGCGGGAGCCGATGACTATCTAGCCAAGCCGTTCGATCTGGGGGAGCTGGATGCCCGGCTGCGGGCCCTGCTGCGACGCAGCGAAAGCGGTGGTGCCGAGCTGCGGCTGGGGCGCCTGACCCTGCACCCCGATGGCTATTTTCTGCTGGCCGATGTCCGGCTGGCCCTGACTCCGCGGGAGCAGGCGCTGCTGACCGCGCTGATGTATCGCCACGGGCGGCCAGTCGCCAAGGGGCAACTGTTCGAGCAGGTGTTCAACCTCGATGACGAGGTGGGGCTCGACAGCATCGATCTCTATATCCACCGGCTGCGCAAAAAGCTGGTGGGCAGCGGGGTGGTGATCACCACCCTGCGCGGTCTCGGCTATCTGCTGGAAGCGGCGCCGGAGGCCTCCCATTAGCCGCTCCCTGCTCCATCAACTGCTGCTGTTTCTGGGCGGCCCCTTGCTGATCCTCTGGGCCGCCTCGGCCTGGTACAGCTACTACGGCGCGCTGGCGGCGGCTACCTCGGCCTATGATCGCACCCTGCTTGCCTCGGCCCGCACCGTTGCCGAGCGGCTGACGGCAGCCGAAGGCAGCCTCAGGGTGGATGTGCCCTATGTGGTGCTCGACAGCTTCGAGCGCAACATGCGCGATCGCCTCTTCTATCAGGTGCGCGGCATCGACGATAGGGTCATCTCCGGCTTTGACGACCTGCCCCCCATGCCGGACGGTACGCCGCTGACCGACCGCTATCCGGCGCTCGCCTACTTCTATGACGGGCTTTATCAGGAGGCGCCAATCCGCGCCGTTATGTTGCTGCAACCGGTGGGCGAGGGGGGCGTCACCGGCATGGCCCGCATCACGGTGGCGGAAACCCTGCTCGGCCGCCAGCAACTGGCACAGCAGCTGCTCTGGTCGGCCGTGCTAACCCAGGGGGCGCTGGTGGTGCTCACCCTGCTGCTCGCTTATCTGTTGCTCAAGCGGCTGCTCACCCCGATGCGGCGCCTGTCGCGGGAGATCTTGCGCCGCGATGCCGCCAATCTTGCACCCTTGCCCGACTTGCTCCCCTGGCAGGAGACCCGGCCGCTGGTGCAGGCGTTCAACCGCCAGCTGGCCCGATTGCGCCAGCTGGTGGCCCGGCAGGAGCGCTTTAGCGCCGATGCCGCCCATCAGCTGCGCACGCCGCTCACCATTTTGAAAACCCAAGTTGAGGTGGCCCGCGGCAGTGGCGATCCGGCCCTGATGAGCGAAAGCCTCGATGCCATGGCCGTGCGGCTCGATCACACCATCGCCCTGACCGAACGGTTACTGCTGCTGGCCAGACTCAAATCGGACGAGTGCTCCGGGCTGCGCCAGCGTGAGCCCATCGAGATGACGGCGCTGGTGCAGCAGGCCTGTCTGTCACGGTTGGCGCAGGCCCGCAGCAAGGGGATCGATCTCGGGTACGAGGGGGAGGAGTCCGCCATCATGGTGGCGGGGGAGCCGCTGCTGCTCGGGGAACTGTGCGCCAACCTGCTCGACAACGCCATCAAATACACTCCGCCCCACGGCACGGTGACGGCGCGGGTGGTGCGAAGCAACGGGCAGATCTGGCTGGAGGTAGAGGATAGCGGTCCCGGCATCGCCCCCGAGCTGGCGGAGCGAGTCTGGCAGCCGTTCCAGCGCCTCGAGCAGGGGAGCGAACAGCCGGGAGCGGGGCTTGGTCTGGCGCTGGTACGCGATATCGCCCACTATCACCACGGCGAGGTGGTGTTGCTGCCGGCCACCCAGCTGGGTGGCTTGCTGGTGAGGCTGATCTTGCCGTTGGCAACATCGTGAGGGCGATAAAAAAAGAGAGGGCACCTCGCGGTGCCCTGTTTATCTACACATAGATGGCGTTGGGGGTCAGCTGCGGATCTTGTTGAAGACAAACAGGACGATAAGGGCACCCACGGTCGCCAGCGCGATGCTCGGGATATTGAAACCGGTCACCGAGCCCAGCCCCAGCAGGGTACCCACATAGCCGCCAACCATGGCGCCGACAATCCCCAGCAGGGCAGTCATAAAGAAACCACCACCGTCGCGACCCGGCATGATCCACTTCGCCAGAATACCCACCAACAGTCCCAATACGATCCAGGTGATAAAGCCCATGGATTAATCCTCTCTGTGTGTTTGAGCCCGCATTATAGGCAGGGATGCCGGGATGCGAAGGGCCGGATGGCGCTGGCTGGTCACAAGCTGTCGGACGGCGGCCAGTGCTGGTCGGGCTGCACAGTCCGGTTATGAGCGGTTGAAAGGCGGTATGTGCGCCGCCAACCAGAGGCGGGGATGGCCCACGTAAAGGCGAAGATGAGAAAAGCCCCGCAAGCGGGGCCGGGTTTGTGACGGGGTTGTGCCCTCACTTCTTGAGGTATTTTCTGATCGCCTTGCCTGAGGTGCCGACTGCCTTGACCGCCCGTTTCAGCTGGACTTCGGTGCACTCGAACATTTTGATCCACTGCTTCATCTCATAGGGATCGTTGACATTGATCTTCTTGGCATCGAACGGATGAGCGACCGCATTGCTGTCAGGCATACAAACCTCAACTTGTTGAAATAGCTGGCGAGAAAAATGTTTCTGCCTGAGCGCCATCATCCTCTCAATTGGCAAGGGGCAAGGTGACGGGGTTCACACAACCCGGGGACTGAAGGAGGAGTGCAGGTTTGCTTTGCTGATCTGTGAGCGATCACCACTTATTCGCTCGCGCCTGATGAGCAGTGAACCGGATGGCGCGAACGATGGGGAGTGATGGAGGGCTGGGGGCTTTGTGGTCAACCGGACTGACGGGCTATCAAGCCTCTGCCAGCGCCCGCATTTCCAGCCGCTGCTCGCCGGGGCGGCAGATCAGCACCGAGCCTTGCTCGAACCAGTCTCCCAGCACGATGCGGCGGGCGGGGTGGCCATCGAGGGTGAAGTCGTGGATGGCGGGTCTGTGGGTGTGGCCGTGGATCATCATCCGGCAGTCGTGGGCGCGCAGGGTGTCGTCCACCGCCGCGGGCGTCACATCCATGATGATCTGGCTCTTGTGGGCATTTTCCATCTGGCTTTGGCCGCGCATCTTGCTGGCGATGGCCTGACGGCGGGCGAGCGGCAGGCGCAGGAAC
>NZ_JBFODQ010000099.1:0-13405 GCF_040908355.1 Aeromonas sp. R2-2
AGCCCCAGTTCGTCCTTGATCTCCTGGGGTGTCCATCGTTTAAGGTAGAGTCCCCGCGCGGCATTGCGGATCTCTTCGGGATACGCCACGGCGCCTCCATCAGGTGAATGATGGCGCCATCATAGCCAGCCCCTCCCCTTGCTTATCTCACTGATGTTCCACGCAATTCGGATATCCCACTGGATCCGAATCGCCACGAACACAACTGGATGAAACCCCCTTGCCGACCCGATAGCCTGACCCCGCATCTATTGGGAGCAGGCATGAACGAATCAACCTTGAGAACTGGCTGGGTCTGTATCGCCACCGAAGGCAAAGCGGTGGATGGGCGGGATATTACCCGCGACTGGCTCACCGACATGGCCGAGACCTACGATCCGACCTATTACACCGCCGTCATCTGGCCCGAGCACGATCGCTGGTCCAGCTATGGCACGGTGCAGGCGCTCAAGACCGAAGAGGTGGATGGCAAGCTCAAGCTGTTCGCCATCCTCTGTCCGAATCGCGATCTCATCTACTACAACCAGAACGGTCAGTACCAGTTCTGCTCCATCGAACCCTTCGAGAACTTCGCCGATCTGGGGCGTACCTACCTGCTGGGCCTTGGCGTCACCGATGAGCCCGCCAGCACCGGCACCACCCATCTCAAGTTCAGCAACAGCAACAAGGGACAGACCGTTGGCACCAGCGAGCCGCTGGACCTCTCCATGTTCAAGCTACCCAAGCACGAGAAGGCCGATGGCCTGATCGCCAAGTTTTTCAGCTTCCTGGCCAGTCATGGCGAGCAAGCGCCCACGACTCCCCCCAGCCAACCCGAGGATGAGGAAATGAAACCAGAACAGTTCGATCAGATGCTGGGGGCTCTTAACGGCCTTGGCACCAAGATCGATGCCTTCAGCACCAAGCTGGACGCCAAACCGGCCACCGACGACACCACCCAACCGGTCACCGAGCCCGCAAAGGTGGGGGAGCAACCCGGCATCACCACCGAGCAGTTCAGCAAGCTGGAACAGACCCTGGCCAGCCTGACCGACAAGTTCGGCGAGCTGAACAGCAAGATCGACCAGTTCTCTGTCGAGAAGCCGGGCCAGCGCCCGGACGCCCTCGGCGGTGACGATACCCCTGCAGTCTATTAAGGAGCGACCGTGAGCCAGACCCTTACCGTCCAGGCCATGCAGCGCCTGGAGCAATACAACAATGCCCTGGCCAAGGCCTACGGCATCCCCGTTAACGCGCTGGCCAAGCAGTTCAGCGTCACCGGTCCGGTGGAGACGGGCCTTCGCGCCGCGCTGCTCGCCTCCGTCGAGTTCCTCGGACTCATAACTTGCCTCGACGTAGATCAGATCAAGGGCCAGGTGGTGCAAGTGGGCATCGGCAAGCTGTTCACCGGCCGCAAGAAGGATGGCCGCTTTAACGGCAAGATCGGCGTCGCCGGCAACACCTATGAGCTGACCGAGACTGACTCCTGTGCCTCGCTCGACTGGGCGACCCTGTGCGTCTGGGCCAATGCGGGCAGCGAAGGCGAGTTCCTGCGCCTGGTGGGCGATTTCATCAACAAGGCGTTTGCCCTGGACATGCTGCGCGTCGGCTGGAACGGCGTGGAAGCGGCCGACGACACCGACCCGAAAGCCCATCCGCTGGGTGAAGACGTCAACAAAGGCTGGCACCAGCTGGCCCGCGAGTGGAACGGTGGCAGCCAGATCATCAAGGCCGAGGCTGGCAAGAAGATCCACTTCGACCCGGACGGCAAGGGGGATTACAAGACCCTGGACGAGATGGCCTCCGACCTTATCAACACCACCATCGATCCGCTGTTCCGCCAAGACCCGCGTCTGGTCGTGCTGGTCGGTACCGACCTGGTGGCCTCGGCCCAGGCCAAGCTCTACAGCGAAGCCACCAAGCCGACCGAGCAGATCGCCGCCCAGAAGCTGGCCGAGTCCATTGCCGGGCGCAAGGCCTACATCCCGCCCTTCTTCCCGGGCAAGCGGATGGTGGTCACCACCCTCGACAACTTGCACATCTACACCCAGCGCGGTACCCGCAAGCGCAAGGCCGACGATAACCAGGACAAGAAGTGCTTCGATAACCAGTACTGGCGGATGGAAGGCTACGCCATCGGCGAATACCTGGCCTATGGCGGCTTTGAAGAGGCCGACATCGAGATCGGCTCCGCCCCCACTGCGCCGAGCGAGTAACCCATGAGCTCACCGGGTCAACGCCACAAGCAACGGGTGCAAGCCATGCAGGGGGCCGCGCAGGCCGCCTGCACGGGCATGGCCACCGGCGCGGTGGCGGACAGCCTGCACCTGCAGATGATTGCCCTGGAACAGGACATCGCTCGCCTGCGCAAGCTGGCCCGCATTGGGGATCGGGTGAACATGAAGCGCAGCGAACTGATGCCCAAATACCGCCCCTATGTGGAGCGCTATCTGGCCAGCGTGGCCGAGTCCGGTCAGCCCTATCAGAACGAGCTGTTTCAACTGCTCACCGTCTGGGCCTTCGATGTCGGGGATTTCGACACTGGCATCGCCTGGGCCGAACTTGCCATTACTCAAGGCCAGCGCACCCCGAGCAACATCAAGCGGGACTGGGCCCACTTTGTGGCCGACACCGTGCTGGAGTGGGCCGAGAAGCAAGCGGCCGAGGGCCATGCGGTCGAGCCCTGGTTCTCCCGGGTGTTCGACAAGGTACGAGATGACTGGCGCCTCAACGAGAAGCTCACAGCCAAGTGGTTCAAGGCCGCGGGCTGTCTGCTGCTACGTGACCAGGATGGCCAGCCGCGTCCGAGTGCCGTGGGGGACTCCGCCCCCCTGGAGCAGGCCGACCACTGGCTGGCCCAGGCAGAAAAGCTGCACAGCAAGGTGGGGGTCAACACCTTGCGCCAGAAGATTGCCATGCGCCTGCGGGTGCTCAATCCCGAATAACAAACCGACTCTCCGCGCCGTCGCACCCCGGCGCGAATGCCATGGAGCACCTTTGGCGACCCCAGCGGCAATTGCGTGGCTACAGGGGTGCACCTATTCAACCAGCGAGGTCACTGATGTTTGCAGGCAAGGATATCGACTACAGCGCCGCCACTATCCGCAATGACGGGTTTTGGCCCGATGTGGCCGTGGCCGATTTTGAACGCCGCCGCGCCCTGCCTGCCGACCTTGACCCGCAAACCACCGGCGCCGCCCTGCTGGCGGCCATCTCGGAAATCAACCTGCAGCTGGCGATGCGCCAGGCTGCGCTGATGGCCGAGGGCTATGCCAGTGCCGCCGAGGTGCCGGGGCCAAGCCTGCAAGGCAGCACCAATGCGTTGACCGAGCAGTATCTGGCCGCGGTGTTTGCCCGCGCCAAGGCGGCCCTCTTGCCGGAGTTCGCCTGCGTCACCGAGCGGCCGGCTGCCAACAACCTGGCCGAGCGGGCACCGGAACAACGGGCCCAGCTGCTGGCCGAGAGTCAGCAGCTGGTGCGCAGCATCAAAGGCAAACACCGCGCGGGGGTCTCGTTGATATGAGTAAAGAGATGAGTGAACAGCAGGCCCAGGGCTATTTCCTGCACGCCCTCCACGCCGAGCTCAACCGGGTGCTGCCGGCCAAGTGCCGCAAGTCCCTCGATAGCTGGATGGAGAACGGAACGATCCGCCTCGAATCCCGCAACATGGGCCCGACCGGGGTGGACGTGGCCTGGCTCACCTATCAGGCGGTGTTCATCGTTGAACAACTGCCCTTTCGTGAGCTGGATCCGGCCATCGTCTTGGCAGCCGTGGCCGCCTGGGTGCAGGAGCACGACTCGTTTCGCGAACAGTTTGAGCTGGCCGACCCGGAATACGCGGTGACCCCGAACGATGAGAAGAGTGCCGACCTCGAGATCCAGCTCGCCTTTACCGAGCCGCTGCGCCTTATCGAGCACCCGAGCGGCCCCATCAACTGGCTCGGCAAGTGCTGGCAGGTGGCCCCCTATGAGATCTGGGTGGCCGACCACATCGACATGAACGTCGGTGATACCGGCCATCACCAGGTAGGTGGCCCGGCATGATCACCATCACCCTGGACGCCCGCCGCAGCCAGGACCTGCTCAACCTGCTGGCCCTACCGCCCCAGAAGCGCAAGCGCTTGGTGTGGCGCGCCGCGGCCGAGCTCAAAAAGCTGGCGGCCCGTCATGTACGCCAGCAGCAAGACCCCAACGGTCAGCCCTGGGCGCCGCGCAAGCGGGGCAAACGCAAGATGCTGCGCGGCCTGCCCAAACTGCTGGAGATCCACGCACCCGGCCAGGACGTGGCAGAGCTCGGGTTCAAACGGGGGACGATGAACGTCCATGCCGGGGTTATCGCCAACACCCACCAGAAGGGACACACCTATCAGGTGACCGCGGCCAGCCGGCGCCGCATTGCCCCCAGTGAAGGCGGTAAGCAAAAACCGGCGACCAAGGCGCAAGCCCGCAAACTGCGCGAGCTCGGGTTCAAGCGCCCTGGGGCACGCAAGGGGTCATACCGCTCGGCGTCGCTCGGCTGGATCACCGGCAATCTCAACTACGCCCAGGCGGGATTGCTTATCAGGAAACTCAAGGATGAACCAGTGAAAACGCGCTGGGAGATTGAGCTCCCTGCCCGCCCATTCCTCGGCGCCAACGCCAAGCAACGGGAGCAAGCCTTTGCCCGCGCCCTGCAGAGCATCGACTACGGCTGGGACGTCAACAAGCAAGAGATGAAGGGGAAATAACGCCATGTGGCCTTATGTACAGATCAACAACTTGAACCAGATGCAGGGGCCGGTGACCGAGGTCGAGCGCCACCTGCTGTTTGTCGGCACGGCGCCAAGCAATACCGGCAAGCTGCTCTCCCTCAATACCCAGAGCGACTTTGACAAGCTGCTGGGCGAGCCCGCCAGCGAGCTCAAAACCAACCTGCAGGCCGCCATGGCCAACGCGGGCCAGAACTGGACGGCCGCCGCCTTTGTGCTGCCCACCGACATGGACTGGAAAGATGCCGTCCGTGAGGCACAGAAGACCCAATCCTTTGAAGGGGTGGTGGTGCTGGGGCAAGAGTGGGACGAGGCGAAGATCAACGCCGCCCACGCGCTGAACCAGGAGCTGATCGCCAAGTGGGGTCGCTGGCAGTTCATGCTGCTGGCGGTCGCGGGGATCAATGCCGCCGAGCAGGATGGCCAGAGCTGGAGCGACTACGAGGCCGCCCTGGTCACCCTGCAAGATGGCATCAAGGCCGAGTCCGTTACCCTGCTGCCGCAGCTGTGGCCCAACCTCGCCGGTGCCTATGCCGGTCGCCTGTGCAACCGGGCGGTGAGCATTGCCGATACCCCGTGCCGGGTCAAAACCGGTGCCCTGATCGGCCTTGGCAACAAGCCCAAGGACAAGGACGGGGTCGAGTTGCCGCTGGCGACCCTGCAGACCCTGGAGCAGAACCGCTACTCGGTGCCGATGTGGTACCCGGACTATGACGGTATCTATTGGGCTGACGGCCGCACCCTGGACGCCGAGGGCGGCGACTACCAGGTGATCGAAAACCTGCGGGTGGCCTACAAGGTGGCGCGCCGGATGCGGGTGCGCGCCATCGCCCGTATCGGCGATCGCTCGTTCAACTCCACTCCGGGCAGCACGGCCGCCGCCATCCTCTACTTTGGCAAAGACCTGCGCGAGATGGCCAGGACCACCACCATCAACGGCCAGCCGTTCCCGGGCGAGATCACCTCCCCTCGGGATGGCGATATCGCTATCCAGTGGACCGACAAAAACCACGTCTCCATCTACGTGGTGATCCGCACCGTGGACTGCCCCAAGGGGATCACCATCAACATCATGCTCGATCTGAGCCTCACCAATGGGGAGGGCTAACCCATGACAAGACGCATTTCAGGGCAGAGCTTCGACATTGAACTGCTGGGCACCATGGTGCACGTCGAGAAGGCCAGCCTCACCATCACCGACAGCAGCGCCGTGGCGCAGACCCGCGGCATCCCTGACGGCTTTGTGGATGGCGAGGTATCGGCCGAGTGCGAGTTCGAGCTCGATGCCAAGAACTTCAAGCTGCTGAGCGATGCCGCCAAACGGGCCGGCAGCTGGCGCGGGCTGAAACCGGACGATGTGCTGTTCTACGCCGACACCGGCGACGAAACCATGAAGGTGGAGGCCTTCGGGGTGAAGCTGCAGATCGCCGACCTGCTCGATATCGACCCCAAAGGGGGAAGCAAGGGGGTGCACAAGCTCAAGGGCATCGTCACCTCCCCCGACTTCGTTCACATCAATGGCGTGCCGTACCTCTCGGATGATGACACCCGCCACCTCAAAGGGTAAGGGGGCCAGGTGGACGATATTGACCGCGCAAACAGCCACGCCGCCCGGATGCTGGCCGTGCATCTGGCCAACCAGGTGGGCAAAGGGCGCTACCAGGGGGAGAGCCGGCACCGCTGCGAAGAGTGCGACGACCCCATCCCGGCAGCACGCCGTCAACATGTGCCGGGGGTGCGGCTGTGCGTCCCCTGTCAGACCCGCCTTGAGAGGCTGGGCCGCTAACCAGAGCAACGGACATGAACGCCATGCCCCATAAAGACCCCACTCTCTGGGCCCTGCTACTGGCCTGGTTGATGGACAACATGCCCACCGTCTATGGCACTGCGTTAGCAGTATTAACGGCTTGGCTACGCATCACCTATGGCGGTGGCAGTGGTCGCCGCAGGCTCCTGGAGTCCGTCTTGTGCGGGGCCATCACCTTGGCATTTATCAGTGCCTTTGGCTGGTTCGGGATCCCTGGAGAGGCGGCAGGATTTGTAGGCGGCATGGTAGGCCTTATCGGTGTTGAGACTATTCGCGGCCTTGCCGAGCGGTGGCTCAACGCCAAATTACCGAAGGAGTGAACAGACGTGATGACTGATCAAATGCATATCCACAAAATCAACGACCGCATCAAGCTGGTAAATGCGGATTCGCTGGTTTACCTGAAAACCATGCCCTCTCACAGCCTGGATCTGGTAGCGGTAGACCCGCCCTACTTCCGGGTAAAAGATCTGGACTGGGATAACCAGTGGCCAGACGTCAGCGCCTACCTGGATTGGCTAGAACAGTGTGTGATCGAGTTTGCCCGCATCCTCAAGCCGAACGGATCGCTCTATCTGTTTTGCAGTCCCGGGCTCAATGCCGATATCGAACTCTTGGTACGCAAGCACTTCAAGGTATTGAGCCACATCGTCTGGGCCAAACCCTCGGGGGTGTGGAATCGCACGGACAAATCCGCCCTGCGCAATTTCTGGCCCGCCAGTGAACGCATCATTTTTGCCGAGCAGCTGGACGCCCATGGCATGGCGCAACAAAGCGGCTATCGCCAGGCCTGCCAGACGCTGCGTGTTCAGGTGATGCAGCCGCTGATCGACTACTTCCAACAAGCCAAAGCGGCCTGTGGCATCTCCAACAAGGAGATCGACCAGGCAATGGGGTGCCAGATGGCCGGGCACTGGTTCGGTCGCAGCCAGTGGAGCCTGCCAAGCGAAGCACAATACGCCCGCTTGCAAGCCCTGTTCGCCAAGAAGGCTGACGCCCTTTGCCAGCCTCATCATCAACTCAAAGAGACCTATCAGGGATTGCATCGCACCTACCAAACCCTGGTAGCCAGTTATGACGAGCTGAAGGCCGAGTATGAGCGACTGCGCCGCCCTTTCAGCGTCACCAAGGATGTCCCCTTTACAGATGTCTGGTCTTACCCCTCGGTGCAAGCCTACCCCGGGAAACACCCGTGCGAAAAACCCGCCGCCATGATGGAACACATTGTGCGCACCAGCAGCCGGCCGGGTGATGTGGTCGGTGACTTCTTTATGGGCTCGGGGGCTACCGGCAAGGCTGCCTGGCGGCTTGGCCGCCGTTTCGTCGGCGTGGAGCTGGAAACCCCGCGGTTTTCCCAAACATGCCGGGAGTTTCAGACCCTTGTCAGTCAGGAGGAAAAACACCATGCCACGCAGTAACTGCCACCCGCAGGTGGCCGCGTTTCTCGACATGATTGCCTATGCCGAAGGCACCAAGGACCGGGGCGATGACGGATACAACAAGCTGGTCAATCCGGCGGGGTTCTTTGAGAGCTACGCCACCCACCCGAACGTGCTGGTGCAGGTCAACAAGACCCTGAGCAGCACCGCGGCTGGCCGCTATCAGTTCCTGTCAAAGCACTGGACCCACTACCGCGACCAGCTCGGGCTGCCTGACTTTGGCCCCGCCTCGCAAGACACCTGGGCGATCCAGCTTATTCGCGAGCGCAAGGCGTTGGACGATGTGCTTAAAGGACGAATCCCCCAAGCGGTGGCCAAGTGCGCCAACATCTGGGCCAGCCTGCCGGGGGCCGGCTACGGTCAGCGCGAGCACCAGCTGGCAGACCTGCAGGCCAAATTCACCGAGTTTGGCGGGGTACTGGCATGAGCACCTTCAAGGCACAGCTCTCCAATGTGCTGCTGGTACTGGTGCTGGTGATGGGCGCAGCCCTGTTTCTTGGCAGCCGGATGCTGGAGAGCCGGGGCAAGGCGCTGGCCACCGCCAACGAGACCATCAACACCTTGCAGCAGACCAACGAGCAGCAGGCCAGCCAGCTGGTGACGTTGCAGCGCGATGCCGCGGGGCTGCGCAAATTGCTGGGCACCCAGAGCGCCGCCCTAGCCGAGCTAGACCAACAACAGAGGAAAACCGCCGATGAACTGGAACAAGCGCTGGCCACGCCGCCGGCGGGCCGCCCGGACTGTGCTCGCGAGCCTCTGCCTGACGCTGCTTTGCGCCTGCTCCAGCCAGCCCCAGACCGTGGTGCAAACGCAAGTCATCAAGCGGCTACCGCCGCCGGGGCTGGTGCCCCACTGCCCGGAGCCTGATTTCACGGGGCGCACCTACGGCGACGCCGTACGGTTTATCCCCACCCTGCAGATGGCGCTGCGCCGCTGCCAAACCCAAATCAACACCCTGAACCACTGGATTGAACAAGAGGAAACCACCCCATGACCACTCCCATCATCACCCTGGACGTCGCCGGCAAAGAGCTGAAATTCGCCCCCACCATGGTGGCCTACAACGGCTTTATCAACGACATGATGCCAAGCGACAAGGTAGCGCCGGCCCACAACTACCTGAAAAAGATCGTCTGCCAGGAGAGCAAAGAGGCGCTCGATGAGCTGCTCAAACGCCCGGGCGCGGCGCTGCAGCTGGCAGGCGCCATTAACCAGCAGTTCGCCCCCGACCTAGAGATCACCGTAAAAAACTGACGGCGCGCGCCGAGGCCATCGAGCGCAATCACCTGGAGCAGGCGCTGGCGCTGCGGCGCCACTACCTGCCCCATGACGAAGACGATATCGACAGCCTGGCCCGCGCCCTCTGGTTAGACCGACACACCCGGGAGTCCTACGCCGCTGCAGTGGCTGAGGGCATCGCCAACGCATTCAACGGATAACGACCTATGGCCTGGATGGAAAAATTGATGATGCAGGTGGCTTTGGTGGATCAGGTCACCAAGCCCCTTGCTGGCATCAATGCCCAGATGGACAAGGTCAGCAAGGCCGGCCGTCAGGGCTGGAGCAGCATGGCAATGGGGGCCACCACGGTGGTCGCCGGCGGCATGGCGATCCAGTCTGCCCTCGGCCCGGCCATCGAGATGGACAGGGCGCTAGCGGAGGTGGCCTCGCTCGATGTGCAAAAGGATGTGCTCGGGGCGCTCGGCCGCGAGGCGTTGAAACTCTCTATCCAGTACGGGGAGTCGGCCACCGAGATTGTCCGCTCCTCCTACGATATCCAGTCAGCAATCGCGGGGCTCGAAGGTAACGAGCTGCCCGCCTTTACCCGCGCCTCGACCACGCTAGCCAAGGCGACCAAGGCCGACACCGCCACCATCACCAACTACATGGGCACCATGTACGGCATCTTCGAGCAGCAGGCCAAGCAGATGGGCAAGGCCAACTGGGTCGAGGATGTGGCCGGCAAGACCGCGCTCGCGGTGCAACTTTTCAAGACCACCGGCCAGGGCATGGCCGATGCGTTCGGGGCAATTGGCGCCAACGCCACCGCCGCCGGCATCGCGATGGACGAGCAGTTCGCGGTACTCGGCCAGCTGCAGGCCACCATGAGTGGCGGCGAGGCCGGTACCAAGTTCAAAGCGTTTCTGGCAGGCGTCGGCAATGCCCAGAAGGCGCTCGGCATCCAGTTCACCAATGCCGCAGGCAACATGCTGCCGGTGCTCACCATGCTGGACAAACTCAAGGCACGTTATGGCGAGACCCTGAGCGTGGCCGAGGGGGACGAGCTCAAGAAGGCATTCGGCTCGGATGAGGCGGTCAGCATGATCAAGCTCCTGATGACCAACACCAAGGGGCTTGCCACCAACATCAATGCGCTGGCCAACACCCACGGCATGGGCAAGGCCGAGCAGATGGCCGCCGCCATGACTGACCAGTGGCAGCGGGTCGAGCAAGCCTGGTTTGCCATCCGCGCCGCCGCGTTCGGGGTGGTACTGCCCGCTATCAACGCCGTGATGAGCGTCTTTGCCGATGGCGCCAACGAGGTGCTGCGCTGGACGCATCTTTTCCCGAACCTGACCAAGGTCATCAGCTATGCCCTGCTGGCCATCGTGGGGTTGAGCATGGTCACCGGTACCTGGATGCTGATCGCCGGCTTGGCCAAGCTGGCCACCCTGGGGCTTGGTATCGCCTGGTCCATCATCACCGCCCCGCTTGCCCTGCTCAATGCCGGGATGGCGACCTTTCGCGCCATCCTGCTGGCGGTCAACATCGCCATGTATGCCAACCCTGTGGGCTTGATCGTGGCGGGTATCGTGCTGCTGATCGGCGCCGTAGCGGCGGCCATCTACTACTGGGACGACCTGAAAAAGAGCATGGCCGACTGGAGCGTGTTCAAGCTGCTCGGGCAGGCAGTGGATTGGCTGGTCGAGAAGCTGAACATGATCCCGGGCGTCAATATCGAGATGGGCAGCATGCCGGATCTCAACTTGCCCAATCAGGAGAACATCAACGCCCCCCTCGCCCGCTTTAGCCAGGGTGGCCAAAGCCGCGTACCGGCTGGCGGGCTGGGTCAGCAGCTGATCCAGGCCAACGCGGCCGCAACCACCGCCAACCAGAAGCAGCCCAAGTACCTGAGCATCGGGGAAGTTCATATGCACAACCAGAACCCGATGACCCCTGAGCAGATGGCAGAGAACGCCTGGCTGGAGACCCCGTAATGAGCGACGCCAAGTACATCGACATTCTGGTAGTGAACGGCGCCTGGCTGCTCGATGCCGGCGGCCAGCCCCGTTACACCCGGGACCGCCACAGCATCGGCCAGGACATCAAGCACCGGATCATGGAGTCCGGGCTGGCCCGCAAGTTGATTGGCGAGCGCAGCCCGACCCTGCGCGCCGATGTGATGACCGAGATCGAGCTGCTGGTTGAGAACGACGAGCGACTGGTGCCAGGCACCATCGTGATCCGCGAAGAGGCCCCCGAGCGGGTGCTAGTCACTGCTCGCACCTATGAATTTGGCGATCTGGAGGTAACCCTGTGAACCTGCGCCCCAACGTGGATTTTATGGCCCTGCTGGCCGAAACCGGTGTGCCAACCACCGAGCAGGCCATGGAGGCCGAGCTCAAGAAGGAGGTGGAGGCCGCCGGCTCCCTTATCACCAACGACAGCGATGTGAGCCCCTTCTGGCGACTGGTGCGCGGCGTGGTGATCACCCCGGCGATCTGGCTTATCCGCACCCTCCTAGCTGGCCATGTGCTGCCCAACACCTTTGCCGCTACCGCCACCGATGCCTATCTCGACCTCAAGGCGTGGGATGTGGACTTGACCCGCAAGGGCGCCCAGAAGACCCGCGGGGTGATCAACTTCGTCAAAGCAAACCCGAGCGAAGCGGTCACCATCCCGGCCGATATCTGGATCAGCACCGAGCGTATCAACGGCACCATCTACCGGGTCAAACCGCTGCAGGCGGTGGTGAGCCCGGCCGGTGAAGCGGTAGCCCGCGTGGTGTGCGAGGCCGAGTTCGCGGGCGCAGCCTGGAATCTGGCCCCGGGCTATTACAACCTGCTGAGCGAACCGGTCACCGGCATCTTGTCGGCTCGTAACGATGACAAGGAGTGGATCACCACCCAGGGCGCCGATGCCGAGAGCAACGATGCCCTGGGGCTGCGCATTCAGAACCAGTTCTCGGCCGTGGGTCGCTACCACATCGACGCCATCTACCGCTCGATGCTGGCCAGCGTCGCCGGCATTCGCGCCGATCACATCTTCTTCGAGCATGAAGCACCGCGCGGCCCCGGTACCGCCAACGCCTACATCCTGCTGGAGGTGGGCGCCACCCCGGCCAGCCTGATTGTCCAGCTTAACGACTACGTGGGCCGCCAAGGCAACCATGGCCACGGCGATGATCTGTTCGTAATGGCAATGCCCGAGACCCAGCACAACCTCACGCTGGAGCTGTGGCCGGTGGCCAACCTCACCGACGAGCAGAAAGCCGCCCTCAAGCGGGGAGCTGAATCGCTGGTCAAAGCGGCGTTTCGCCAGTCGGGGGATTTTTCGAGCGTCACTCGCACCTGGCCGCGCTCGCGCTTTTCCCTCTCACAGCTGGCCCGCGAGCTGCACAGCCAGTTTCCGCAGTTGCAGAGCCTCAAATTTGCGCAGGATGACATCGTCTCGGGCCTGGCCATCCCGCGTCTGAGCACGTTGGAGGTAACCCTCTATGACTAACCCGACCCCGCTTGAACACGGTAGTCAAGCGCCGCAGCTCCCCGACGCCAGCGCCCCCTGGTGGGAGGATGGCTACACCATCAGCCCGGCCCACGCCGAGCCCGGTTTTCTGGCCAAGGGCATCAACGCCTTCTGGCAACGGCTCAAGGGGTGGCTGTTGCTGCCACTGGCCCAGCAAGACCCGCTCACCTGCTCGGAGTCCCTGCTGGCGCTGCTCGCCTGGGAGAGGGACATCAGCCGCTTTAACGGCGAGCCGCTGCCGCTCTTTCGCAAGCGGGTCAAGTTCGCCTTTGTGAATGCCCGGGACGCCGGCGAGGTGGCGGGCTTTAAGCGCATCTTCGAGCGCCTTGGCATCGGCTGGTGCGACATCCACGAACGGCAAGAGGGCGCGCCCTGGGACGTCATCACCATCGAGGTGACCGACAGCGCCCTTGCGGGTAACCAGCAACTGATGGAAACCCTTATTCAACACTATGGCCGCACCTGCCGCCGCTATCGGTTTCAGGTGGTTTACCCAGTCGCCAGTACCTTGGGCTTTGGTCGCATCGACATGAGCCAGCATGTGTTTGGCGCGACGCTTAAGAGGAACCCATGAGCCAGATCATTACCAATGCCTTCTCCCGCTACTGGCAGGAGTGCCTTGCCACCCAAGTGCCGGTGGTGCTCGATGAGTTCGTGCTGGCCAACGTGCCAGACCTCGATCCTGC